>JAPLKD010000180.1 GCA_026388245.1 Pseudomonadota bacterium
GGATTCTCTTTGCCATTGCATATGGCTACCAGTTGATCACAAAGAGAGAAGGCATGGGCGGCGGAGACATTAAACTGCTTGGTATGATAGGTGCTTTTTGCGGGCTCAAAGGGGTTATATTCAGCCTCATGGCCGGTTCTATCATCGGCACTATCGTTGGCATACCGCTTATGCTTATTAAAGGAAAAGATACGAAGTATGCCATTCCATTCGGCCCGTTTCTGTCCTTAGGGGCATTGCTTTTTTTGATTACGGGGGATAGGTTTATATATGGTTTTATCAACTTTATTACAAGAAGGTGAACGGAGCGGAGAGCAGGTAGCTGAGGGGCAGGGGGCTGAGGGGGGAAAGGAAAAATGAGAAAGCTCAAAGCTCAAAGCGTGAAAGGTGAAAGGTTTTACGAATCACTGGATTATGTTAGAGAAGACAATAAAAAGGATGGTGTTCGTGCCATGAAAAGAATAATTCTACTTTTTCTATTCATTTTTATCTGCCGGTTCGGGGTTGCAGAGGTGGCGACAGGGGCGGTGATGAATGACTATTGTGTTACCCCTACATTCAGCTCAACTACAACAAAGCCGAACATACTGATTCTTATGGATTATTCCGGCAGCATGCAGTTCCCCGCTAATGTAACATGCGCTTATGACACTTCGGACCCTTATGATGGCGATGTTGTTCAGTGCAAAACGCCCGGTTCGTCTACCACGGATAACTACAGTACAATAAAGTCCTATTACGGATATTTCGATACGTCCAAATATTATCAATATACATCCGGCAAGTTTCAGGTCAAAACCACCTGCACGGATACCAACAAGATCGGAAGCAGCAGCACCTGTATATCCGGCAATCTTTTGAACTGGATCACCTCGACAAGGATCGATGTTTCAAGAAAGGTATTGACAGGCGGCAGGACAAATACCGGCGCTTCGGATATTTATCAGAGCGAAGGGGCGAGGGTAATTTATACGGACACGGGCATAAACTGCAAATTTACTATTACCACTAAAAGCACTTCGGGCGCCGGGAGCACCAAGTCAAGGACGCTTGAAATAGGTAATGAAACCGGCCATACATGTCCATTGGGTGCCTTGAGCGCCAGCGATATTGATATCGAACCGCAAAACCCCAGCGCCGATACAGGGATAGTCCAGGATTTTTACGACAAGGCTACATTTGAATTTATGATTTTTAATACGGCAAATAAGGGGAAACTGCTCTCGGCTAAAGATGCGACGCAAAGCTCCCTGATTGCCGCAACAATCAATGAAGCACCATATGACGGTACTCCTACAGGTGAAGGGCTCTGGGAGGCATATGATTTTTTTAAGCAGAGCAACGACCATTCATATTCTTCCAATACAAGCGATATCAATGCAGGCAACGGCAACAAAGATCCTTATTATGACGGGACCGGCGCCAGTTCAACGGCAGTCCCATGCAGAAAATCTTTTATTTTACTCATATCCGACGGCGTCTGGAACGATACCGTTGACCCTGTCATACCTGTAAGGACGATGCGCACAACTGACATAAGGAGCGACAGCGCTCTTACAGGGACGCAAAATGTTATAACATATGTGATCTATGCATTCGGAGATAAGGATCCAACGACGAGACTAAAGGGACGGCAGGCTATGATAACAACAGCCATATTCGGGGGTTTTGAC
>JAPLKD010000164.1 GCA_026388245.1 Pseudomonadota bacterium
GCTGCAGGGGTGGCAAAGTAACCCTCCACATGTCATTCTGAGCGTGTGAGCCAAAGCCCTGAACGAAGCTAAGGGGTGGGAATCTGAGTCTGAGATTGCCACGGGCTAAAGCCCTCGCAATGACAAAACGCCACGTCGTAGCTTATCGTCGGGGTCGGACCAAACCAAGTTTATAAGCAGTAAGGATACCTTAGATGGCAACGATCGTCATCGTCATACCCACATACAACGAGGCCTCTTGCATCGGAGAGATGAGAGCTGGTCTCAAAAATTTGGACAGTGACTTAAGTGGTAAAGCTGCTCTATAATGACAAAGAAAGGAGCAGTGAAATGACAAAAAGACCAAGAAGAAATCATGGAGCAGTTTTTAAAGCAAAAGTGGCACTGGAGGCAATCAAGGGAGATCAAACATTAGTGGAACTATCGGAACGCTTCCAGGTGCATCCGAACCAGATCGCAGAGTGGAAAAAGGTCCTTATGGAGAAGGCATCAGAAGTCTTCGACAAAGGGAAATCCTCTCAAAAAGAACCAAGCGTCAAAGAACTCCACGCCAAGATCGGGCAGCTTGCCATGGAGAACGATTTTTTATCAGTAGCGCTCGGGCGCATAGTCGAGCCGAGCGCAAAGAGATTGTAGATAGGGGGCATCAGTTGTCTATAACAAAGCAGTGCAAAATATTAGAACTCTCCCGCTCCGGCGTCTACTACACCCCGGTGCCGGTAAGTAACAAAGACATGGAACTCATGCGCACAATCGACAGGATCCATCTCGAGCTGCCCTGCCTTGGTTCAAGGGGCATGAGGAACGAACTCCGGAATGAAGGCCGAAAGACAGGCAGGACCCATGTACGGACTCTCATGAGAAAGATGGGCATAGAGGCGCTCTACAAGAAACCCCGTCTCTCGATGCCCCATCCCGAACATAAGATCTATCCCTACCTTCTCCGTGGACTCGACATAACAAAGGCCAATGAGGTATGGTGTTCGGACATTACCTACATTCCCATGGCAAAAGGCTTTTGTTACCTCACAGCCATTATGGACTGGGCAAGTAGAAAGGTGTTGTCCTTCAGGCTATCAAACACATTAGATGTTTCATTCTGTATAGAGGCGCTGGAGGAGGCGATACTAAAATATGGAACACCGGACATATTCAATACCGACCAGGGGAGTCAGTTTACCTCGGAGGCATTCACGAACATTCTCATCGATAACAACATCAGGATAAGCATGGACGGACAGGGCCGCTGGATGGACAACGTATTCATCGAGAGACTCTGGAAGACCGTCAAATATGAAGAGGTATACATCAAGGCGTACGAATCAATCACCCATGCGAAGGGTGAGCTTAAGAAGTTTTTTGATCGATATAATAAACGGCGGTGCCATCAGGGTCTTGACAACAGGACCCCGGATGAGGTTTACTGGAGCACGCTGCCGAAGATGAAGTATGCAGTATGAAACGGAGCGGCAAACCACTTAAAACCTGTTCTATATTGTCTAAAAGATCCAGACCGTCTCTATGATCGAGACCCTGATGGAGGGAACTTTCCCCGATGTGCGTGCGGATATGCACCTCCTCATCGTGGACGACTCTTCGCCCGATGGGACCGCACGGATCGTCATGGAAAAAATGAGCCTCTATCCTCATCTCCATCTTCTTTCGGGAAAGAAAGAAGGACTGGGATGGGCCTATGTCCGGGGGATCAACCATGCCATCAAAGCGTTGAATGCAGATGCCGTGATTGAAATGGATGCTGATTTTCAGCACGATCCGTTGTATATTCCCGAGATGGTGCAACGGTTCCATGCCGGTTTCGACTATGTCATCGGATCACGCTACACAAACGGGGGGGCTGTTCCTTCTATATGGCCATGGCACCGGAAACTCCTCAGCAAACTGGGAAACCGAATGGCCCGGTTCATTCTCAAGGCGAAAAACATCCACGATCTGACCACAGGTTTTCGCCTCACGAGAGTGAAAGGGATTCTCGATCAAATCGCCCTCAATGACCTGATGGCCCTCGATTGTTTTGCCTTCAAGCTCGATCTCCTCTATCGGACGGTCCGCTTCTCCCGTCGCATCACCGAACTGCCCATTCAATTCCAGAGCAGAACATCGGGAGAAACAAAATTTTCCCTGCGGGAGGTCATTGCCACCTGCAGCGTCCTCGTTTCCCTCCGGATCAAGCAAACGGATAGATGGCCATCCCATGAAGAAAAGTAAGAAAAAAGGGCTCGCTATGAAGGCCCGGGGCTTATAAAAAATTATGCAGATTCTCTCGCATTGCGATTCCTCAACCTTTATTCCGTATGGGTCCACCTTAAAGATCAGATAATCCCGGGGAAAATTACCAACTGAAAAGGCATATTCACGGCATATCGAGGGTAGGCTTTACTGCAAAAATCAAAAAGTATAAGCATGAATTGCGTATTTTTACCAATTTTTCAGATTCAGAATATACAATATTCAAGATTT
>JAPLKD010000214.1 GCA_026388245.1 Pseudomonadota bacterium
TTCTATGGGGATGTGCAACAAGTAATTTATAGAGACGGCGCAAAGCTTATGGTGAACGGATCAACAAAAACAATAATGTCACAAAACACATGAAAAAAACCTTTTTATTTTGCCACAGACCTGTCTGCCTCGTACAAGGCACAGGCAGGTAACGGCGGATAAATGCGGATGGGATGTTCTTTTGACAGGATATGGGATAAGACGGCATATCCCGTCAAACTCCATGCACCTTATCGGTGCAAAATGTAATTATACCTGCCGCGCAAGCGGCATGGGTGTGGACTGTATTGACGGTTTATCACAATACAGGACACAGACTCAATCATCGTATTATATTCATCCGTGTCCATCAGATTTTTATCTGTGGCTGAAGATGAATTATAAAGGTTTTGATAAAACCGGAATTTAAAAAAAGGGGGCAACATGACAACAGAAAAAACTGTTCAGGAAGCAACCCCGGAATTTCTCTATATTCCTATAGGAAGTATCGTGGTGTTGGAACAAGTCCGCTCGAATATTAATACAGAATCAGATTCATTCAAGTCGCTTGTGCAATCAATCAAAGATAAAGGCATCTTAGAGCCTCTCCTTGTAACAAAGGGAGACGGTGACTTATACACACTCATCTGCGGGGAGAGGCGTCTGGAAGCAGCCAGACAGCTCGAACTTGAATTTGTACCGGTGCGGATCATAGAAGCAGGCAAGGAATCAGGTGAAACCATAGCCCTTCAACTGACAGAGAACCTTCAGCGGGAGGATTTGAATCCCATGGATCAGGCGAAAGGAATATTGGCATTCATTCAGGCAAAACACCCCGATAAGGGGTATGACGTGGGTGGAGTGATGAGTGAGCTGATAAACTACAAACTGAGACCTGATGATCCATCGAATCAATTTACACCAACAGTTGGTGTAGTAATTGAGATCACCGGAAAGTCAATAACTACGCTGTTTAACGGGCTTTCACTTTTGAAACTTTCTGATGAAATTCAGACAGCAATTCGGGAGGGAAATCTGCCAGTTTCGCAGGGATATCTCTTCGCCGCGAACCTCGATTGCCCCGATCGTGACAAAATCTTTGAGGCCATCACAAAGACACCCGTTACCAATGCCACCCTGAATAATCTGCTCACAGCATACAAAAAGATCAAACCGGAACCGGGCGTCATAAAGCTACCATCCATGACGAAGCAGTTTGCCAGCTTACGATCCATAGAATCATTTATTGAGATGGGCGCCGCAAAATACACAAAGCCTGACCTTGTGACGCTTCTTGATGAGCTGCATGTTTTCTGTGCTTTAGTGGAACTGCGGATACCGATTGCCCCGGAACCTGCGCCGGAGAAGAAAAAGCCCCCACAGGTGTGAAAAATGAGGGTTCGAGGGGTCAAGGGGCAGTGAATAGTCGGCAACAAGGGATAAGAGAAACGATTGCAGAATGTGGAACATATCGATTGCGCCTGTCCACCAAGACGCTCGTGGTGCAGGTGGGGATTGCGGTTGATAACAGGAGAGGTGACTAATGACAAAAGAAATGGCAAAAAAAACCGGTGGGCATGCGTCGCTTTTCGAGCGAATCAAGCGCACGAACGATGCGGGTATGGAATTTTGGTCAAGCCGCGACTTTTCTGGAATATTGGGTTACGGCGATTATCGCAATTTTGAGGGTGTTATTGAAAAGGCCAAAATGGCCTGTTTCAATAGTGGGCACCGTCTTGAAGACCATTTCGTTGACGTCACCGAAATGGTCACCATCGGCAGTGGCGCGGAACGGCTTAAAAAAGAGCCAGAAGATTCTGGATCACATGGGAAGTACTGAACTGGCGGCGAACCTGTTTCGCGCGACCCAGGCAGAGGAAAAGCTGCGCCGGGACGAGGTGAAGGGAAAAGACGCCGCGAACCGGACACATCGTGAAGTCGGCGCGAAGGTGCGGCAAACCATCCAGGAATTGGGCGGCACAATGCCCGAAGAATTGCCTGTGACGGAAAGCATCAAGAAGATTGAGACCAAACAGCGCAAGCGACTCAGCAAGACCGAGACACCCGCAATCCGCAATTCTAAACGAAAGCAGTGAATGGTGAATGGTGAATGGCAATCAGAAAACTTTGAACTTTGAACAGCTTTTCGCAGGCCGTACGGTTCGATCCTGCCGAAGGCGGGACAATGGGATGGGGGAAGGCATTAAGTAATTCAGTAATAGGATTTTAACTTGCAAATTTATTAAAATTACAGGAGAATTAAGAAATGATGTTGGGGATTAACAATAAATGTGCCATTGCAAGACCCCTTTGCTTTTCCAAGGGGAACGTCAAACAGTTTCCTACTTTTTAAAGAACGTCCCCCCGTCCGTCCCGCCGTCCAAATTACCCCCAAAAACAACACTTTAAGTCCTAAAATTGGATTAAGGATTGACGGATTAAGGGGTAAGGGTTTGAAAATAATCCATAATCCCTACTCCATAATCCAATATTATAAAGGGCTTGGTCCGACCCCAATTCCCCTCAAAGAAGCACCTCCCTGGTTCCTGATGCTTCTTGTTATAATATGAAAGGAGTGACATTTTCATTTTGCACTTAAGGGGTGTCATAATTATATTGCAGAGACAAATCCTGTTTTTCTTCTTGACAATTCCCAATAGATATCTCACTATACTCTCGATAGGCAATTTAAATATTCCTATCAATGGCCGTGCGCTTGGCGGGGCGTCTGCACAGAAAGGAAAGAGGAGATCGAACATGCACATACCTGGTCATATGCTCGTGGCGCAGGGCTAATTGGAACCCCGACAGCCGGCGCACAATGGGTTAAGATTATCAGTAGTGTTTTGGAGCAAGACATGCAAGACGACAAACTCCCGGCGGGCAGCCCACCGTCACTCGAGCGCAGGCTGACGACGATTCTGGTGGCCGACGTCTTCGGTTACAGCCGGATGATGCAGGTAAACGAAGAGCGTACCGTCGAGATCTACCGGGGCCATCGCGAGATTTTCGACGGGCTGCTCAGGCAGCACCATGGACGAATTTTCAATACCGCAGGAGACGCTGTTCTCGCCGAGTTTCCGAGTGCTGTCGAATCGGTGCGCTGCGCAACTGAGATCCAGACCGCGTTGCACACGCGGAACGAGCACCTGCCGCCGGAACAACGCATACTTTTTCGCATCGGCATCAATCTGGGCGACGTCATCGTTCAGGGCAACGATCTGCTGGGTGACGGTGTCAACGTCGCGGCGCGCATCCAGACGATTGCCGAGCCCGGCGGCATCTGCCTCTCAGGCAGCGTCTACGATCAGATCCGCAACAAGCTGTCACTGCAGTTCAAGCAGTTAGGTGAGCAAAGTTTCAAGAACATAGCGGAGCCGATTCGCACCTTCTCCATCACCGATGAGGGCGACGGCGCGTTGCCATCGATCCCAACATGGCGTAAATACGCTAAGCAGCGGCTGATCGCCGCAGGTGTATCCGCCATTGTCCTTATTGCCGCCGCCGGTGGCTACTGGGTATACCGCACCCACGACACACAACGGATTGAGGAGGCGCGCATAGCAGCGGAAAAAGAGGCTGGCCGCGCCACCGCAGACACGGCGCGCATGACCGTGGAAGCACAGCGCACGGCCGAGTTTGAACGAACGGCCAGGGACGCAGCTGAGCGCGAAGCCAAACTGCGGGCCGAACTGCTGAGTGCGAAAGGAAAAACCGAGCAGGAGCGCATCGCCAGGGAAGCGGCCCAGCGCGAAGCCAAACTGCAGGTCGAACAGGAGCGCACCGCTAGGGAAGCGGCCCAGCGCGAAGCCAAACTGCAGGCCGAGCTCAAGGCCGCGCAGGTCGATCTGCAGCGGGCGGAAGCAGCGAAGAAACAGGCCACGCAGCAGGCCGCTGCGACGGTTCCGCAAAAAGCCGCAACGCCTACCGGTGCTGGTCCGGACCGCTACGACGGAACCTACCGAGGTCAGTTATGCTCGCAGGTCGGCGTCGGTACGAGCGAGCAGATATGCGGGCCTGTGACGGTGACCGTAAAGCAAGGCACGGTTTCTGGCTCCTGGCTCTCCAAGGCTTCCGGCAAGCGTGCCTATTTGAAGGGAACGATCGCGCCGGATGGTGCGGTGAAACTTGCAGTTGAGGCTTTCAACCAGAGAGGCAAACCGATAACCGGCGCGATGACGGGCACATGGTCTGGTGACCAGATTGCCACGTCGGGTACGTGGCATCATAATGGTCCTACGGTCAAGGCAGTCTGGACGCGAGAGCCGTAACTTCGGCGGCCCGTGCGCGATCGGCAATGATCGTCTCGGCAAGTTGCATGAGCCATATCATATCCCGAAGATCATAATTCTTTTAACTTTATAACATTGACTGATGCTAACGGGTATTACTCTGACACAAAACCGACGGTTCACTTAGATTATACATTTCCATTAATAATCAGCGATTTTCTCAATTATTTCATATCATTTGTTTGTAGGTGAAATTATTACGTATAGCAATTTGAAATATTCACTTTTTATTACATTAGGACCTGTCAGAGGAAGTTGCTAAAACGTTTTTAGCAATTGTTGAAATCTCCGGAAAGTCAATACAGGAGCTGTATAGAACGATTTCACTTTTGAAACTTTTTTCTGAGATTCGGACCATGCCCTTGCAGGTCAGAAGTAAATTTTACCCGCAAGGGTGTGCAGTTATTAATCGCATGGACTGAATCGGGGTCGGCGGGGCAAAAAACTAATCTTTTGTCGGCCTTTGTCCCGCATTTGTCGAGCGAAGCGGGCGGCAAAAAAGTATTTTCCTGAAACTGACAGGGCACGGTACAGACAGAAGCTATAACCGGAGGCCCAAAACCCTCCCGGAGGAAATCGATCTTACTGTGAGAACGATTTACGAAATCTCTGAAAAGTCAACACGGACACTATTTAACATGATTTAACTTTTGAAACTTTCTGACGAGATTCAGATGGCAATCCGCAATCCCTCAGCCTTGGTGGTTTTGTTAAGGAAATGTATCCCTGGAACGAATTGAGCCAGTAGAACGGGTCAAAAATGTGAAGCTGATGAGTGGAAGGGAACATTTCCTTATGGGGACGTAATGTAATTGGGGTCGGACCAAACCCTTTAAAAGCAGTGTTGAGTTTTGACGGCCTGTTGCCCAAACCCATCGTGCACATTCTTTGTTGTTTCAAGCCGGAAGAACTTTACGGTTCCTTCATCGCCGGAAACCGTTGTTGCTCGCCGTGTTCGCAATTAAACCGTTACCCGATTCGCAACTTCAAGCATGCCTTGATGGCCACCCATTTGCAATTGTTGATGGTAGTTTTTATTGCTAACAAGACGGAGCCATTTCCGTGAGCGAGCCTTGCGGGAGCCTCTCGGGACACCCGTCTTACAGGCGGAAGGAGTGGTGCGCCGTCAGCGCATGTCGAGGCCTGTTTGAGCGTACTGTTGTTGCCGGGTACCCGTGCGCACAAAAGTGGATTGCGCAGCCAGAACTATGTTTCCACGGGTGGCACCGCAGACAAGCGGGAGGAGACTTTAATACGGGTGAGAGGCGGAGCACTGTGCGAGCGATGGGAACGGTGGAGTCCTGCCGATAATAATATTGAGCAAACTTCGGCTAATATTCATTTGACTTCATATTTAATTGTGCTATAGTTAAGTTGTGTGGAACATTGAAAGAACTGACGAAATTGTAAGTTGGATCGAAGAATTGGACGATGATGCAAAGGAAATGATCTTAAAAGCCCTTTTTGTTTTAAAAGAAATAGGCCCTTCATTGGGTAGACCTCATGTTGATTCCGTTAAAGGAAGTAAACATCAAAATATGAAGGAACTCAGGGTTCAGAGTAAACAGAGGTTGTTCCGGATATTCTTTGTTTTTGATCCAATCCGGAATGCTATTTTATTGATTGGTGGCGATAAAAGAGGTGACAAACGATTCTATCAGAAAATGATACCGATCGCCGACAGCCTGTATGACAGGTATCTTGAAAAATTAAGGATGGAATCATGAAAACAAAAGTAAAAGCAAGAACAAATAAAAAAGAAGATTTTATTGACGAGTTGGCTTCCATGATGTCTCCTGAAAGAGCAGAAAGGGCCAAAAGTGAAGCAGAAAAGGAAATATTCCATATACGGTTATCTGAATTAAGGAAAAAAATGGGTATTCGCCAGGAAGATATCAAATCGTTTACCCAGTCGGGTATTTCAAAATTGGAGTCAAGGAGTGACATGAAGGTGTCAACCCTTATAGAGTATCTCAAAAGCATAGGCATGGGGGTCGAGATAAAGGCCTATTCGAAAAAAGTTATTAATAAAAATATAGATGCAGTAACATTGCTGAAGGTTTGAGGAGAAAGCACCCCTTTAAGTATCCGGTTCCACCACAGTCATAGTTTTGTTTACGATATCTATTGAAAGAATGTAGTCCTCAACCATGGGAATTATGATTTCCTTCTCTCCTCTGACCACTATCAGGTCCTGAGCGCCCGTATGCATCACCTCTGAAACAGTTCCCACCCCGATGTCATCCTGATTGATTACTTTCAGACCAATAAGCTGGTATTCATAATATTCGTCGTCATTCAGAGGGGGGAGCTGTTCCTCTTTGACGAAGAACTCTTTGTTTATCAGAGGCAAGGCAGCCTCAGGGCTGTCAAATCCTTTAAACTTCAGGTAGAAAAAACCTTTATAGAACCTTTTTTCTGTTGGTTCAAATGTTACCCACCGGTTATTTTCGTTCTTAACTAAAAAAGAGGCGTATTCATAGAACACCTCTTTTTCGTCATTGTAATACTGAAATTTTACTTCCCCTTTAATTCCGTGGGTGGATATTACTCGCCCAACAGGGACATATCCCATTACTCTATGATTTCGAGAACTGCCCGTTTCCTTACTTTTGTGGATGCTGCACTCAATATGGTTCTCATAGCGCGTGCAGTCCGTCCCTGTTTCCCTATAACCTTTCCGAGGTCATCTTTGGAAACACTCAGCTCGAAAACGGATGTTTTCTCGCCTTCAATTTCGGATACTTTTACCATATCAGGGTTGTCTACCAAGGCCTTTGCAATGAATTCAATCAATTCTTTCAACATGGCTCCACCTCCATAAGTTATTGGTTTATTTCCTTGAGTACCCCTTCTTTTTTGAATATGTTTTCAACAGTCTTTGTGGGTCTTGCACCTTTTTTATACCATTCCTTGATCTTTTCTTTATCAAGGGTTATCTCAGCAGGGTCTGTAATCGGGTTGTATGTCCCCACGTTTTCAATAAACCTGCCGTCTCTTGGATACTGACTGTCAGCAACAACAATTCTGTAAAAAGGTCTTTTCTTAGCACCATACCGTGACAATCTGAATTTTACCGCCAAAATTTCACCTCCTATCGCATGAGTAGTTGCTTTGGAAAACCATTTGAGCCTCCCTTTGTGAACTTTTTGATCATTTTTTTTGTTTCTGCATACTTTTTCAGAAGCTCATTTATATCCTGAACCTTCGTGCCACTGCCCTTTGCAATGCGCATTCTCCTGCTCCCGTCTATAAGATGGGCATAGATTCTTTCTTTTGCTGTCATGGAATTTATAATTGCTTCAGTCTTTTTTATATCCTTCTCTGCCTCGGAAAAGTTAATTGCCCCCTTTAGCTTGTTAAATCCCGGGAACATGCCGATGATGGATTCTATCGAACCAAGCTTCTTCATCTGTTTTATCTGTTCCCTGAAATCTTCAAGGGTGAATTCGTCTTTTCTCAGTTTCTTTTCAAATGCACTTGCCTGTTTCTCATCGAACACTTCCTGTGCCTTCTCAACGAGGGAGACAATATCGCCCATACCGAGTATACGAGATGCCAGTCTTTCGGGGAAGAAAGGCTCAAGGGCATCCAATTTTTCACCTATACCAATGAATTTTATGGGTTTTCCTGTGACGGCCTTTATTGAGATGGCAGCGCCACCTCTGGCATCGCCGTCTAATTTTGTGAGAATCACGCCGTCTATATCCAGC
>JAPLKD010000038.1 GCA_026388245.1 Pseudomonadota bacterium
GGAAGACTCCCGGATCGTCTCTACGGTCGTACCGTCTTTCGCTACGATACCCCATTTGGCCTTAAGAGAAACAGTGCCGGCAGGGATTGCGTCGAGACGGAAGAGATAAATGGGGATTCTGTAAGAACCGGAGACATGGGCTCTCCAGGGAACAATAGTAACCGGTTCTGATACGAGGAACGAGGAGATGTTCTCTATGAGCACCCTCGTGACGTCCATTTTGAGGGAGCCGCCCCATAGGTTGAATTCGGAGAGTAACAATTCGTTCGTGGCGGTGCGGGTTACAATCTGGGGTTTATCGAGGTAATCGGGAATCTCCACAGGGCCGATGCCGATAACAGGGGTATCGCTTCTTAATGGGGGAGCTTCAGCAGGTTTGGGAGAGACAAGAGAGTTCAGGGTATAATACTTTGGAGGCGGTGAAGTGCTGCTGCAACCAAGAAGAAGGGATATCATAATGATAATGGGCAGGATACGTATCATGGCTGTTCTCCTTTTAATGGCTTCTTCCCCCAGATGAGGGATTCAGGATAACGCTGAAGATAATCGCTGAGGAACCTGACAGAACGGGCAGTATCAGAAACTTCTCTTAAGGTACTGTCTACTTCAAGAACAACTGTTGAATTCTCCGAAGCAAGACCCTGGATAGAATGTAGCGTATTCTCTGCCTGTTTCAGGGTATTCTGGATAATAAGCAAGGTCTGCTCTATCTGGGCAGGAACATCTTCACCTTTTTTAAAGATTTCCCGCATCGATTGAGAACTGACCTTGACATTCTCCAGGACAGGATCAATCTCTTTGTCAATCTTCGAAAGTATCTTTTTCGCGTCTTTCAATCCGGTATTTAAAGTCTCAAGGCTTGCCAGCAGATGAGGAGAATTTACAGCCTTGTCGACCCCCTCTATTGCATGGAGGAGCTTGTTGAAGAGTTCTTTGAGCGGAATCTCATCGGCGCTCTCTAAAAGTTGCTGAATACCCGACTTGATGGTTGGGATTTCAGTATACCGTCCGTCAAGACCTACGAATTTTGCCGGTTTATCGGGGTGGAAATCAAGATCGATCATAAGCAGGCCCGTGACCATACTTTGAAGCTCAAGTGTAGCGCGGAGCCCCTTTTCAATGAGTGTCTGGTAAAGCTTCTCCGTATCGGTAACCTTTTCTGTGGTGACAATTTTTCGTGGTTCCAGTTCTACATAAACCGGGATGATGAACGAAACGTCTTTTGCCTCAAAGCGGAGGATAATGTGTGTAACAGAGCCTATCTTGACCCCCCTGAACACGACAGGCGCACCTACATTAAGACCTGCAACAGAACCCTCGAAGTACATAACCAGGCGCAGTTTTTTAGCGAAGAACCTTCCTGAGCCGAAAATAACAACCGCTATCACGGCAAGTGAGATTGCACCTATTACAAAAGCGCCGATCAGAGTTTTACTGGCGGGTTTGCTCATGATTTATTTTCCCTCCTCGTGTTTATCACAATTAGTTTTTGCCAAATCCTCTATAATTCTTTTTTAGCCACAGATATAAATCTGATGGACACGGATGAATACAATATGATGATTTAATCTGTGGACTGTATTGTGATAAACCGTCAATACAGTCCACACCCATGCCGCTTACGCGGCGGGTATAATTATCTCCTGCACCGGTAAGGTGCATGGAGTTTGACGGGATATGCCGCCTTATCCCATATTCCGTCAAAAGAATATCTTATCCGCATTTATCCGCCCTTATCTGTGGTTCCATAACATGTTTTTATGTGTTTTTTTGACATTACTATCCCTTACCCGGTTCCCCTCTCGTGAGAAAGGCATGAACCGTTGGATTCCTGCATTCTGCAAGAAGCTTTTTTGGATCTCCCGTTGCAATCATCGTCTTTGTTTCACCATCGAGAAAAACTGAGTTATTTCCTATTGCAAATATACTGGCCAATTCATGGGTCACCACAACGATTGTAGATCCAAGACTGTCTCGCAATTCAAGAATAAGATCGTCGAGAAGACGCGCACTGATAGGGTCGAGCCCTGCTGAGGGTTCGTCAAAAAACAGTATTTCCGGATCCAAGGCCATGGCCCTTGCCAACCCGGCACGTTTCTTCATGCCACCGCTTATCTCTGAAGGGTAATAGTCTTCAAATCCTGCAAGGCCCACAAGGGCAAGCTTAAACGACGCAATCTCGCTAATCTCAGAATGACTGAGGTCTGTATATTCTTCAAGCGTAAGTCCTATATTCTCTGCAAGGGTCATAGAACTCCAGAGGGCACCGCTCTGATAGAGAATTCCGAAACGTCTCATAAAACGCTCCCGTTCATCGGGGTCCATATCCCAGAGGCTCACATCTCCATAAAATACCTGACCCTTTGCCGGTGTCTGAAGTCCGATAAGGTGTCTCAAAAGTGTGCTCTTACCGCACCCGCTTCCTCCCATAATAATAAAAATATCCCCCTGGTTCACATTAAAAGTAAGATCACGTTGAATTACATTCGTTCCATAAGCCATGGTAAGGTCGCGAACGATTATATGAGGTTTAGTTGGTTTTGAGTTTTGAGTTTTGAGTTTTGAGTTAATCAAAGTCATATGCCCAGCACGTTACACACCACTGTAATCACTGCTGTTGCAACAACAATGCTTACAATGCCTGTCACTACTGCTGATGTCGTGGCATCACCAACCGCTGAAGCGCTCCGTCCACACTGCATGCCCCGTAAACACCCGGCAAGGGCAACAAGTACACCGAAGACAAAAGCACTTACAAGTCCGATCCATATATTGGTAAGGGTAAGTGAACTTTTTGTCTCGTTGTAATACTCAATGAAACTTATATCAAACCCGACTACACCCACAATTAACCCGCCCAGGATGCCCATTAAATCTGCATACAATGTCAGGAGGGGCAGCATTATGGAAAGGGCAAGTATCCTTGGAAGAACGAGAAATTCCATGGGTGAGATGCCGGAAGTCTTCAGCGCATCAATCTCTTCATTCACCTGCATCGTGCCTATCCTGGCAGCAAAGGAAGCTCCGGTGCGACCCGCCATGACAATGCCTGTCATAACGGCAGCCATGGCACGGGCCATGGCAATACCCACAAGGTCTGCTATATATATCTGGGCACCGAACATTTTAAGCTGTATAGAACCCACAAAGGCAAGGATGAGCCCCACAAGTATGCTGATAAGCGAAATAATTGGAAGCGCATCTGCACCGCATTCCTGGATGATCAGGAGAAGATCAGAGCCACGAAAACGGGCCTTACCGGTAAGCATCTTTATAAAAGCAACAGAAACTTGACCGACAAAAGTAATCATTTCAAAAATAGATTTCCAGAACATAACAGCAGAATCACCTGTTTTTGCCAGAAAGGAAAGGCGTGAACTTTCTTTACGATCACCTTTCCTCTCTGGAACGGCAAAGGCAAGGTGCAGAAGTCGCTGCGCCCCCTGGGGCAACCCATCTTTCTGCACCTGGATATCCTTCTGTGAACAGATTTCTATTAATTTTACAAGAAATGTGAGCAGGCCACTATCCCATTTACCAAGGTCTTTGGCATCAAAGACAATCTGCACAGGCAGCAAACCCTTTTCAACCTCTTTTTGGACATCGCTTAACGGCGGGAGTTTATCATTAATTGTCCAGTTGCCGGCGAGCTCTATGACGAGAATCCCCTCTGCCTGCCGGCTGAAACTCAATCCGCTCGATATTTGACCCTTTTCTGAAGGTTTATCCATTTTCCTCTTTTCAGGCCTTTTTAAACCCCTATTACTCTATCAGATATAACATGTTGAGCGCAATGAGAAGTTTGAATGAAAGATGGTTATCTGCACCAAGCCTAAGCACCTTTTGCATTGATTCTTCAACGCAATCTGTCCCGCATCTTTTCCCGCCCGCGGTGACCCCTCATGATCTCACCATTACTATGACCGGTCCATATGTTATTCATCAAAAGTTAAACCGGACCGACGACTGAAGGCGACTCGCCGTGCCACTGTCCCTATTGTAATCCTGATAGTAGCCATAGAGATATTCCACACCGAGCATGACACGCTTTGTGAAATACCATAGCAGGTTGGCAGCGCCATACTGGGCACTACGGTATGCTGCCGGCTGCCCTGGCAACGTGGCCTGCCCTGGCAGATTATCCAGAAAGGAGTAACTGTAGACAAAATTGGAGTTCAACGTCTCGCTCCACCAGTGGCCGTATGCAAGAGTGCCGCCGAAGGTTCCCGGTGTACCAAGATCATTACTGCCGGGCCTTTTTGGGACTGCATCCAGTCCAAGCCCACCCATATCATTCATATACCTGGCTATGCCCTTGCCAAAGGTCCCCCCGAAAAGGATGCTGTTCTTACCCCAGGTTTTCAGTTCGCCTGTCAGGTTAAACCCCCAACCTATATTCATCTGATTATCCCCCGACGGGGTCGTCGGATTGAAAGCCATACCACGGAAAAGTCCCGCCGCCTGGAGGTGTCCCCAGTCCTGTTCCCATCGCAGGTTGGTGGCAAAGTCTGGATACGGGTTGCGGGTATCCCCTGTCTGGCCTTGAGGTGCGGTTATTTCGCCACTGGGTTTCTCAATAGCCGTGGCCCATGTCAGACCTTTTGCAAGTGACTGGGTCCACCGGACCATGGGCAATCTAATGACCACAAATCCACCTGGCCCCTCGTGATCAAGGGTAATAGGATTGGCTGAGTTATCCATAAATGTACTCCATGTCTGCCCGACAAGAAATGATCCCATCTGGCCGTAAGCATGGCGAAGCCTTAAGTTCGTCGTATTGCCGGAGCCAAAAAAATCCCACTCGAATAAGGTCGTAAGATGCCCTAAGTCTGAGGGTGTATCAGTCTTCACAAACACGCGCGAATTCCGTATACTGAAATTCGTGTTGTTTGACCCCGAAGGCCCGGTGGTGGGAATCGTGTTGGTCACGAAACTATCTTTACTTCCAATGTTCCCCTTGAAATCGTACATCAAGTCTGTCTGGATAGACCCGCCGAGCTGCATAGAGGTATTGGTACCGGGAATCTTGAAGGAACCCGGAAAATCCCCTTTTGTAACAAAAGACTTTGCATCAAACCTGGTAGGCGCAGCCGGTGCCTGTGTTGCCGCCTGAGATGCCTGTGGTGTTTTGTCCTGAGTTTTCTCAATCTCAGCTATTTTCCTGTTCAGTTCTTCGATGGTTTTTTGCATAGACTGAACGGCTGCTTTGAGGTTTTCTATCTCTTCTTTCTGGGACTGGGCCCGCGCTGGCGTTGAAGAAATTAAGAGAAGGAACATGACCGTGAAGAGTGCCATTTTTGCGTACATGCCTATACTACTCATACTAATCTCCTTTCTCTAATATAAATAGAAAAGTTCCTGCAGCTTTTTCGGATCATTTGTCCTCATAAGCCCCAGCATGAGGAGAATGCGGGATTTTTGCGCGTTCAGTTCCATTGAGGCGATAAAACCGAGTTTGTCGTCGTCCACTTCGACGTTGCGCACAACAAGGCCGCTTCCCGTACGAGTGGCCCGAACTACCGCAACACCCTTCCTTGCAGCATCTGCAAGACCGGCAATCACGGCGTCCGTGCTATTCCCATCACCCACACCAGCCAGGATAATACCCTTGACACCCTTTTCGACGAGGAAGTTTATAACGTCATTACCAAGATTCGCATAGGAATAGATTACCTCAACACGGGGCAGGTCTTTTGCCTC
>JAPLKD010000143.1 GCA_026388245.1 Pseudomonadota bacterium
GCACATGCTGCATATTTGGTTTTGATTTTATTTTCGATCAGTAAATTTTTCAATTCATGGGCAACTAAATCGCTGTCTATGATATGGCCATCGCTGAGCAGGTTCTCAGTATAAGTTTTCTTTGCAAGACGTGATAATTTAAGACCTTTTTTTGTTTTTTCTAACACGCATACTTTGATTGAAGCAGTCCCTATATCCACCCCTACCAGTTCATTAATGCTTTGATAACCAATTTTTTCGATTAATTTATCAAACATTATTGACTATAGTCAAACCCCCTCATTATTAAAAACTTTAACAAAAATGCGAATTTATGTCAATTCATTATTTAAAATATTAACAAAAAAATTTAATTTATTTCCCCTTGGAGCAATTGATTAACAATAATTACGCTAACCATCTGTTTTTGTATTATATACAAATGGCCATAATTTTACTACACGTGAGTTCAAGACGATCCACGTTACAAAAAGTTTTGACGTGTCGTACACAAGGCTCTTGACAACTTGTTTCTTTAAATATACTATTAAAGTATATTATGAGAAACAATAATATCAGATCAAAACGAATCCTCAACCTGGTAGCGACCCTGCCTTCTTTTAGCGCGGCCGATCTTGCTCCCGTAGTAGAAGAGCGGACATATCTGAATATAATTCTCTCTCGCTATGTGAAGCGGGGAATGATGGTTCGCCTTAGAAAAAATCTATACGTGACAAAGAGTTACCTTGATAACGCGGAGCGGAGAGGCATCTTTTCCGATTATGTTGAATTTGCCGCCAACAAACTATACTCACCCTCTTATCTCAGTCTTGATTATGTTCTTCACGAGCACAACATGCTTACCGAAATTCCCCGGAATATAACTTCAGTGGGGCTTCGCAAAACAGAAAACTTTTCCAATGACATGGGCAACTTCATCTACCACAAGATCAAGGAAGAATTGTTCGTAGGATTCAAAGTGGTGAAGAAGGGAAACTTTTCAATTCTCAAGGCCACGAAAGCCAAGGCGCTCTTTGATTTTCTCTATTTTCGGAAAAGATTGCTTACGGACAAGCGGGCAATAGAGGAACTGCGGATCAACCTTGATGAGTTTACAACTAATGATTTTAAGGAGCTTAAAGGATACGTTGAAATAGAAAGATCAATCCGAATGAAGGAGATTATTGATTGGCTAAAATAACAACCATTATGGAAACTATCAAACCGGTCCTCGCCAGCATCATCAGCGAATCTCCATCTCGAAACAATCTTTTTAAACGGAACCTTCTTAAAGAGTACCTTCAGATTGTGGTTCTCAATTTTATTTATTCCCATAAGGATTATAGCCAGCTTCTTTTCTACGGGGGTTCAGCTCTCGCGCACTGTTTTGACCTCCAGAGGCTTTCTGAAGATTTGGATTTCATTGATGAGACAAAAAAGATCAATATTCCAAAACTGGCCAAGGATTTGGAGGATTATTTCAGAAAGCGCACTGATCTTGAAGTTAAAACAACTGTCCAGAAATTCCGCATCTATCTGAAGTTTCCAATTCTTCGCGATCTCGGCCTTTCCACCAGGGAAGAGACAGACATGCTATTTCTCAAGGTTGAAGTTTATTCCGAGTTTGATTTCTGTACAAAATACTCTACGGACATCCGCCCGGTTTTTAAGTTTAACCGCTCCGTTCTCATTAAGACCCTTGATGTATCTACTCTCATGGCAACAAAGATCAGGGCGATCCTTTTCCGAAAATGGGAAAAGACGGACAAACAGGGAAAGATCACTGAGAAGGTAAAAGGCCGGGATTGCTTTGACCTCCTCTGGTATCTCCAGAAGGGTATTCAGCCTAACCTCTCCTGCATAGAAGGCTTTGAGAACATGAAAGATCTCAAAGAGAGGCTTCTTGCCATAGTCTCCAACATAGATAATAAAAGTATCCAGCTTGACCTTGAAGCCCTAATTAGCAATCCCGGTTTTGTCAATAATATGAGCCGGAATATGAAAGCTATTTTAGAGCGGGAGATTTCGGAAAAACTGTAATTTTTTGCATTGAGTCGGTCTTGTCCAGAGCTTCACTTTTAAAACTTTCCGATGAGATTCAGAGCGCAATCCGGTCGGGAACACTCCAGGTTTCGCAGGGATATCTCTTTGCTGCAAATCTTGATTGCCCCGATATTAGAAACAGTTTTAAGTTTTAAGCTGAATTAATTTCGCATATTATGTTTTTCATAAATTGCACTTTCGTATAAACGGACTCTGTTCCTTAGATAGCTGATTAATTGTTCTTTTGTAGTATATTCTCTTGCTTTTGATATGTCGAATTTATCATTTTCCGCATCCTCTAAATTTTTTGCTGCTATTTTTAAAGCATTTTCGGGTTTTCCTTTCTGATACTCTATGAGCGATTCAAGGTCTTTTATTTTATATATATATAACCCGTGTAAATTATGGCCAAAAATTAAATATTGTGGCATATACATATCAATAGACCTTATTGCTGTTTCTGCTTTTTCTACTTGTTTATTGATATAGTGAAATTTTGCTGCCTCATACGCATAGTAGGCAGAGGCTGGATAATACACCCTTGCCATCCCGATGTATTGCTCTGCTGTATCAATATTTCCCAGAACACCATGGACAATGCCAGTTACAAACATTAGCTCGGAATCTTTATCCTTGTTGGCTTCCAGTATATTTGCATATCCAAGAAGTTGATCTCTGAAAATTGCCCTTTTCTGTATTTCTCCTTCATTATTATAAAGTTGTATTAAAATTCCCGCAGTCCTGGTATAGCCGTCATTCCTGATAGACATCGAGTTTATCGCATCCTGATATGAATTATATGCGTCGATAAGAAATCTATTTTCCTCACATGCTATGCCATTTTTGATGGATTTTTCAGCTAAACCTGCTCTCGACGTAAAGAAAAAAGAACATACTAACATCAAGACTATAAAACCCGGAATAATGTATGACAATCTTGCGGTTGTCTCCTTTATTTCATGACTATTGTAGTTTGTGAAAAAAACGGAAGAGAGCACAAAAAACATAACAAGATATGCAGGAACTTCAAACGCAAGATTTAAAACACTGAAAAGAAAACCGGACGCAATAGATATAACAATAGATATAACAAGAAAAACATCATTTTTCCTTCCACTTGCAAATTTTCTGATCGCCAGAATGGTTCCGTACAGACAGAATAAAAATGTTAATAAACCTGGTATTCCTGTTTCAACGGCAATCTTCATTATACTGCTATGTGCATATTGTGTATAGATACCTCCTGCATAAAACTTTCTGTATGCATATTCGAACGTACCTGCCCCGTATCCTGAAAAAGGTTGTGCTGAAAATGCATGCATTCCGGTTGCCCAAATTCCTGTCCTTGAGTCAAGTGAAGTTATATGTTCAGGTACAATTTTTAATCTATTAATCATCCGCTCCTGAATTTTGTTGATAAATTCATTTTGTTTTACCCCCACGGTGTTACCATATGTAACAAATGCAAACAAGATACATGTTGATATAAGGATACCCGATAATATCATGATCCCGTTTTTGTACTGCACCCGTTTCTTAATGGCGAAGAATGCAATAACCGCAAGAGAGAAAAAGGCGATAATTATGGCCATCCTTGACATGGAGAATAAAAGACCGAAAAGAATAAATACTGAAGCAATCATACACGGAATACTTTTTTTGAATACAGCGAAATACAAACCAACGGGTAAGAGGGTCAGAAAAAATCCTCCCAGCGGAGATTCATTTATAAATGATGAAAAAGGAACAACCCTTTCACTCAAAGCCAGTGCATCCTTCCCCGTCATAGACAAATCGAGCAACTTTGGAAAAAGAATCCTGGCCTGAATAATCATGCATATTGCAGATAAAGCAGCACCAATGACAAGCGCCTTGAGAAGCGCTTCTTTTTTGTCTGTAATTGAAAAAAGATAAACCGATCCAAGGATCCAAACCAGAATATTCAACTCATTTAATGTGCTGAATCTGTTCCATGTGTATATAAGGCTGATGGCATTCACTGCTGCAAATGGCATAAAAAAGATAAGAAACTTGGGGAAACCCTGCGGGGTTCTTCCCCTTTTGCTTAGATGGTTTATGACAATGGCAAGAATCAAAAACAGGATGAAAGTAGTTTCTATCCAAAACTTATCAATCGTTACATAAAAAAGGGAGAGATGATTGCCGCCAAGGAAGGGGATGAGGAAGAAGGGGAATAAATTTAAGAGTTTGATTGGTTTCATTGGTTTGATTAGTTGGAAGAGTTTGAGGGAAAACAGTTTAAACGGTTCAAACTCTTATCCCAACTCTTGTCCTCTATTATTGTGGAAGTATGGTTGCATCTTTTTTGGGTTCGCCTTCGGCTTTGTTTAGATTGATATTTAACTGGTAGACAGTTTCTCCTCCCTGGTCGTTTGAAATCTTAACCCTTATATTGAATACCCCGAATTCATCCGGTTTTACCTGCCAGTTGATCATCCCGTTCGTCTTATCAATAGTCATATCTTTTGGCGCTTCTATTAATGAATATGAAAGCGTGCCGTTGTCGGGATCGATTGCTTTAACTTTATGGGATAATACATTACCGTCGAATATAATTTCTTTGTTTTCAATGATCTTAGGGGTTGTTTTCATGATTTCTGTTGACAGAGTCCTGGGCTGCCCGTATTTTTTACCATCGAACGGCGTAATTTTTACTTCTATCTTATCCCCTTTTTTGAAACCGCTAATGCTGTCAGTATTCCCTCCAACAGGTTCATCATTTTTTATCCACTTATATGTGTATGTAATTGCACTGTCTTTCTTTTCGCTTCCTTCGGGGATGACTTTTAAAACATCCGTGTTATTTATTGATTCAAGCTGCAGTCTGGCCTTCACCGTTTCGGGCATCAGGTTTTCCTTACCCTGTGTTATCGCGCTGCCTGATGCTTTTTGTTGTGCAATCTGTTGTTCTTCAGATTTTACACCCTGGTGCTGCCTGTACGCATTAACACTGATATAGATGAATAAGAAGATTATAACGATGGCGCCGGTCAATAGAAACGGTATTTCTTTATTACGTTTAACGGCTTCTGAAATTCTTTTCTTTTTGACGCCCTTTTTATTAACCTGCTTATTAATAGGCATAAAGGACTTCAAAATATGCTCTCTCACTTGGATTTTGCTGTCGCTGTCCCAGCACTTCAATCGTGTACATATAGGGAAAATGCTGAACCGATATTATTCCCGATCCGGCATCTCCCGAACCTCCGCCTTCAAGAGATACCCCGCCGGCACTTGTATTGCCAATAACTGTGTCAACTATCTTGACATAGGCATCAAAAGGCTGTCCGGAGGCGCTTTTAAGGGTGAATTTCAAATCAGCCGATGCCGTACTGACTGGTGCACTGGAACAGTCGCTGCCCCAGTTTGCAGTTGATTTTTTTAATTTGTCACTACTGAAAGCACAGGCGGATGGTGCAACGACTGTGGCCGAAGCAGTTGATATTGAGTTAAATGTCCCCACTTTTGCCGACAGGGAAGTAGTGCCGGAAATTGTGCCAGGAATAACCTCTTTTGTGAATACCTCAACGGCCCCTAGAGAGGCTTCTTTTGCAGTCTGATACCTTTTTTGAAGCCCTGAAACCTCTGTCTGTTTTGTTATAAAATACAAAACAGTCACAGCCAAACCGGAAGTAATCACAATTATTGCCAAAACAACCAGGAGCGCCATACCTTTTTCTCTGTCAAAACAGGACATAAGATTTCTCCGATATTATAAAATATTTTTTGGCTTTACGGCAAGAGTGATGGCCCTCCACCGGTATCTGTTCCAGTTTGCCCCGATAGTAGTCGCTAAATTAAAGGTACTTCCAAGACTGAATTCACCGACCGTTACCGTCGAGGCCCCATGCGTGTAACTTCTGTCCATTGAGCCTTCATGAAAAAGTATATATACCCTCACCTCTTTCACCTGTCCACGGATCTGCGCTGCCGTGAGAGCGGTTATGTCGTTACTATCTGTGTTGAGACGAAATACAACCTGCATATCTGCAACACAGTCAAGTATGGGCATCTCAGTAAGTGCGCCATCGCCGTGATTAACAGTAGCCTTATAAAGGATTCCTGTATTAGGTGCACAATCCGAAGGCATGCCGGTTGATGGTCTCCTGATGTAATAGTCTGCCCTGTTGAATGGCATCCGCAGGTTGGCCAGGCTGGTATCGGCGGCACTAACACCGTAAATGATGAATCTCTGTCCTTGAGTCGCCGGAGAAAAGGCAGAGGCAAAGCTACTGCTGCTATATGTTGTATAAAACGTTCCCGAATTCATTACCAGCTCGTTACTCCCCGTTGCATCGTACAGCGGCTTAATTACTATTACCTTGTCATTGGTATTAAGATTGTTTGACGTCCAGGACTTCGGAGTTGGTGTAGCGCTTGTATCCTTGGAAATATAGGTCCATTTATTGGCTGTATCGCTCCCCGCAACCAGGGTAGACTTGATAACAAGGTAATCTGAATTGTTGTATCCAACATTGTTGCCGCTTAAAATTGCACGCGGGGCATTCGATGGCGAATCATTATAGGTGGACTCAGGCGATAAGGCAGCTTCGGCATAAGTAATTGAATTCTTAAAAGTCCATGGTAAGCCGAAACCTGCCTGCTCGATATCAGAACGGAGTATATCAAGGCCGATGGTTTGGTCGATCTCCGTTGTCACAGTCTTCATCGTCTGGCTGGATTGTTTTAAAACAACAGTAAACGCGTCCATAGTCATGATAGCCACAATCGCAAGCAGGCCCATGACTATCAGAAGTTCGATCAGGGAAAATCCATGCTGTTTGTTGTATTTAATCAAAATATACCTCAAGCGTCCTGACTGATAATCGACGTCGTGCTGTGGGTGTATGGTCTTCCCATATAGGTCCACGAAACCGATACATCAATGGCAGCGCTGTTGGTTGACAGATTGCTTACCGTCCATTGCTGAGTAAACGTTATGGTTAAATTTCTAAAGATTCGCGTCTCGGTGGGGGCCGGAGAGGGATTATTTGCCAGAGAAGAAAAGGCAGTGTTTCTCAGCTCGTTCATCTTCTTTTCGGCCATCTTTATTGCCTCGTTCCTTATACTGTTTCTTATGCCGTGTTGGAAGGATATGACTATGGTATCCAGGACCGCTAACATTGCTATCGTTAATATGGTGATGGCGATGAGGGTTTCTATAAGCGTAAAGCCCTTTTTATTTCGTTGCACAATTGCTTTCACTACATGTCCCCTGTGTTGTTAATTTTCCAAGCGTAATCCGTGTACGTGAGGCCTTTATACAATCATATTCAGGCGTTACGGTGGAATAAATACAGATTGTCATAAGAGTATTGCAAAGGCCCCTCACATTGAATTCCATTGTGGCCGTACTGCCGTTCCAGGTAATGGCTTTGTCCAGCGTTTTTTGCAATATCAGCGTATCGCTTGAGGTTTCCAGCGTTCCGTTTCCGTTCGGCGATGTGTTGGTGTCATCGTAGATACTGTACTGATTTGCCGATAAGCTTACAAAATGCGCCCTGTTTTTCATTGCCGCCATTGCCCGTGCAGTCATTATATCTGTATACATTTTTTTTGTCTGGTTATTTATATTATATTTTTGTACTAATCCCGTAAAGCTGGCAGCGCCGATGGCAGCAAGTATCCCGGTAATGCCGATGGCAAAAAGTATTTCAACGAGTGTGAATCCGTTCCGTTTCATCATTCTTTTTTCATCGTTCTTTAATGTGCAAAATCTTCCTCAACGGTTTCGGGCCAACCAGAATCGCAAGACCCTGTCCTTTAGGGGGCATACCTATAATAGCAGCAGTCTTCCTGCCTCCTTTTTCTGTGAACACCGTTGCCAGGGGTAATTCATGAATAGCCCCGGTGGACACCTGTGTAAGTCCTGTGCCCTGTAGCCCTCCAACTGCATTGCCCACATCATATTTTACAGCCCATACATTCGTGTTCCCGCCCAATGAACATACATCGATTGAGGGGGTATAAGTGGTAAAGAAAACAGCGCCGAAAAATGCAGCAAGAGGGTCTGTGATAACCCTTTCCGCCCCAATATTTCCGCTTGCAGCGTCAAGATTGATATACCAACCCGTTGCCCCCGTAGAAAGACTGGAGCTTGGAGTGTTGCCTGACTGATTGGTGAGCCCTGCGGTTGTCAGGGTGCTCGTACAGGTATCGTGAATGCCGTTAGTTGGTCCGGGTGGTGTAGCAACCGTATCATTATAACAGGGTTCCTTCAGCCCGTAAAGCGCCTGCCCGCCGCTTTTATCATCTATTGTAGTGCCATATCTGTAAAAAAATCTGCCTGATCCGAAATAGAGCCATAAATTCCTGTTTGCTCTGTCCTGAAGTTTCGCAACAGCGCTTGTAACCGGACCGATATTATCAATCACGGTGCTTACAACCCAGTTTGCAGGATCCGCGTTCTCCTTTGTTATTACCCTTAGCACCCCGCCCTTTGTCCATGTAGATGTTGCTGTATCCTTCGTTGTATAACCAAGGTAAAATACATCATCGCTGTAGTGGCCGGAGGAAGAGGCATCTCCCTTGTCGGCGTCAAGAACTGCACCATAGAGAGAACCCCCAAAGGCATTGTTGACGCCTGTATCAATTGTCCTTAGAACAGTACCTGTATATAAATCAAGAACAAAGATCTTCAGGTTTTGATCCGACTTGCCCATAAACTGGTGATTCGTTGTATCTATAGGGCCTGTCGGGCCTGATGCAAAGACAGCAAACCATTTACCATTTGTGCCGGCACTGCCGACACGGATAATAGCAGGCCCGGATGTGGAAAAACCGAGTGCAGGGTCTGATAATTCCCACAACAATGCAGGGTTGGTCGGGTCGGTAATGTTAAGGGCGAAGTAAGAAGAATAACCCAGACCTTTTGCTGTATCTGACGGGTCAGGGATCGGGGTTTTAACGCAGGTGCCGGAAGCGCCGTCTGTACAGGAATAGCCTGTAATTTTGTTTGCGCCTCCTAATCCCATACCGCCTACCAGGATCGTCTTCCAACTGGCTGTTGTTTTTGTTGCGGTTGAGGTTTCGCTTCCCGTTCCCGATGGAACGCTCGTATCAATTATTAATGGAGGTAAATCCACAAAATTTAGATGACAGTAGTTTGTATCAGCCGTATATTTAAGGTAAGGCAGGGAGTTTTTGGGAATAAAAGACCAGGCCTCCGACCCGAGGGCAGTAGTTGTATCGAGGTTTGTCAGTCTGGCTTTATCGTTGGTTCCCTGACCGGTCCATGTCTGCTCCAGTTTGCCTAATTTGAAGGCATGGAGCATACCGTCGTTCGTGCCGGCATATACCATCCCGCGGCTCAGGTAACTACTACTCTGAATATATGCAAGATACGTGGAATCTGAATAGCCATCCGGCGGGGCTTGATGAAAGCTGCTCGCAGGTATCGAAGATTGCATGCGCGGGGTTGATGATACAATGTCTCCCAGCTTCCATACCCCTGTTGTGCCTGATATCGTTACGGTTCTGTTTCGATATCCTGTCTGATCCGTACCATG
>JAPLKD010000018.1 GCA_026388245.1 Pseudomonadota bacterium
CTGTCTAACGCATCAATATCGTCGGATATCCCCTTTTTTTGTTCAAAATTGAGAATGTGTTTGTAATAGAACAATACCGGGCAGAGGATAAAGTCGTCAACAGAGGAAGGAGAGTATGTTTTGTTTTTAAGTCGCCCGACGATGTTGGCTGTCTTTTTAAACTCAGGCAGGATCTCTCTGGATTTCAGGTTGATTTTACATTGTGATCGCTCAACAGGTATTGCATTGAGGGTTTTTGTACGCTTTTCTTCTTCCCAGAGGATTTGTTCGATATATCTGCTCCTCTGTTTGTTTGCTGAGTCTATGTATAGCAAATAAATATCTTTTGCTGAGTTTATTAAACGGTAGAAGTGGTATCTGTATATCTCTTCATTATATTCAGGGGTAGGTATACCGAGTATCTCGTAGACGCCGAGCGGCACGAGAGGATCAATCTTTTTTGGCTGAGGTATAGTCCCTTCATTGACATCGGGCATAATCACCGTATCAAAGGATAGGTTTCTTGTTTCAAGCATCCCGATAATTTCGAGTTCTTCTATGGGTCGTGTATCAAATGGCAAATCGATCGTTTTGAACCAATTGATGGTAAAATCATACAATGCCTTCTTATTCTCTTTGCCGTCGATAGAAAATATCTCTCTGCAAAACCTTGTCTGCTTCAGGTTCTCCAGGAACTCGAATGCTGTTTTAAATATCTCCCCGGACAGAATATAAGAACGGATGGGCGTGTGGTTGAGGATATACTCAAGCACTTCTTCAACCCTTTCAACGATTTCGTATAAATTTTTCACATCCTCAAACCTTCTGAAAAAAATCCTGTGGATCTCTTCAATGGGTTTATTGGTTGCGAGTTGCGACACCCGCAAGCGGGTACCCGGAGTTGCGAGTTTGCACTCTGTCTCGATTTCTTCCAGTGTTACAAAAGGTTTTCCGGATATGCCCGTTTCAAAGGTTTCGCCTTTCAGGGATTTTTCTATTTGTAAAAAGATTCCCCTTATATCAGCATCCAGATTGAGGTTTTTTACAAAGGGGTTGAGAATGACATGGAGATAATCTTTTGCAGAATAGAATGTCTCTTTTCGTCTCGTCATCTGTGCATTGATTATATTTTCAATCAAATCAAAGACAGATGTTCTCGCAAAGGGGTATCCCAGGGAGATATTGTATTTTTTGTCCGACCGGTCAATGGCGAAAGTCAATAATGGAAAAAGTGACTCCGATAGAGGAAGCACAACAGCAACCTTTTTCGATGTTACATCATGCAATATGTTGTGTATTTTCAGCACTTCAGAATGGGTATCAAAGGCCGAATAGATTTTTACATGTTCCGGCTTTGAAACGGCACAGTCGATAGTTTCGATTTCAGCACTAAAATGGGGAATCAATTTTTTCAGGATTTGCCATTCATCGATATTCCCTTCAAAGATAATCTCTCCTTTGTCTTTCAACCAGACATTTCTGACGATCTCCCTTTCTGTGCCTGATAATGCAAACAAACCGGCAAAATATATCGCTTCAAACTCATCAAGAGGTGCTTCACCGATTGCTTCAAGGGCGCTGAGATATTTGTATCCATGTGTAAAACAGAGGTTTTTCCTTAATGTCTCATGGAACCTGTCTCTTATAATGCCAATGTTCATGAGGAGCTCATTTACGCTCTCCGGTACGTCATACCCTATTTCTGCATTGCCCTCCAAGGCATGTAACCTGCTATTGGAGACGTTTTCAATGTCAAGCTGGTTGATAAAATCAAGGATATGCCTGCCCCAGTAGAAAAATTCGCCGAAGCCTTTCTGTGCAAAAGAGTGCTCATGAAAAACCTTCAACGATTGGACAACCTGATACAGGAGCCATACGGCATCGGCATATTCCATGTCAGTAAAATCGTAAAACTTCTTTCGTGTGGTATAGTCGATGAATTCTGCAACTGAATAGCAGCGAGGAGGGTAAAAAGGCTGAGTCTGACCTTCGGCAAAGGCTTTTTTAAGATAAAGGGAGGGTCTTTTTCCGGAAAAGACTATTGCTGTCTTTGACAGGGGTTTCCCATTGCGGATAATCAATTTTTTCAGTTCCCCGATAAAATCAGCGCCAAAGGGTATTGAATATATCTTTCTCATACGACCTTTACTTCACCGGTGTCTAAATAAAGTACATATCTGTTCACAGTTTTATCGGGATACATTTTTTGCATAAGATTCCCATAGCGCATTATCTGTTCAATATGTCCCTGTGCATGTGTCTCGCCTGTCTTAAAGTCGATCACATCAATATGGTCATCCGCCATAAGAATCCTGTCAACCTTATAAGTATCGCCGCGTGGATCAACTATTTCCCGCTCTGTGTAAATAACACTGTTTTCTTCGGGCTGAAAGAATCTCTTAAATTGCGGGGTTGCGAAAATCCCGTAGATCATGTCTGTAATCATAGATTTGTGGCTATGAAAACCATATCGTGCAATTCCTGTAACGATGCACCTGTTGAGAAAGATGTCATAGTCTTCCGGTAATTTTGATATAAGAGACAGGACGTGATGAATCACATCACCCTTTTTCTTTGCAAACAGGTTTTCAGGTGAAATCCCTCCGGGTTCTTCAACCTTTGTCTTGATATACCCCATCCATCCAATCTCCTCACCCAGACCTTCAAAAAGCTGCCCCTCGTCCCTCGTCCCTCGTCCCTCGTCTCCTTTTCTCTCTGTCTTATGTTTTCTATCTTCTACTATCCGCTCCACGCTCTCCGCTCTCTGCTCCACGCCCTCCGCTCCCCGCTCCCCGCTCCCCGCTCTCTTTTCTCTCAATTCTAAATTCTCAATTCTAAATTCTAAATTGCTTTTCCTCCCTATCTCCACCACGTTCCCGTGAATATGTCCTCTTAGCCCATCCAGACCAAAAAAATAGTCAATCAGATGGTTTTTCTGCCGGTTCGAATCGGTCAGGAAGACATAAAGTTCCTTTTCTGCCCTCGTACAGGCAACATATATATTATTAAGTTCGTCAAGGATGTACTCTGCCTCTCTTTCGTTATAAATTTCCTTCAGTTTCCGGGAATACTCAGTAAAATCTTTCTTGATGTACAAGAGTTTCATCACATCATCTTCTTTTACAAAATACTTTGTTTTATCTCTGCTGTCTGAGGAGCCGTATGTGTTTAATTTTAAGAAAGGCAGGATCACGACAGGGAACTGAAGCCCCTTTGCCTTATGAATCGTCATTACCTTGACTGCGTTGTTTCCATCATTTGTTTTTAATAAGAAAGGTTCTTCACTTTCCGAGTCATCCTTCCAGAATTCTAAAAAGCACGTAAGGTTGTTCTGCTGCAAACCTTCCTGTTCTTTTATTAATTCGCAGACATGGAGAAAATAAGCGCTGTCCTCAGGAAAATTGTTCAAAATCCCCCATTTTTTTAAAAAGAGTACGACAAAATCATAAAGGGGCAGGTAGCCGGAATTCCTGAAAAAATAGTCGAAATAGTCATTCCAGATCCGGGGAAAATCTCTTTGAAACGCAAGGTAAAGGTGTTCAGACGGTTTGTTTATACGCCCATGTGTAATAAGATTTATAAGTTCATCTTTATGTAAACCCGTCTTTTTCTGAAAAATCATTCCCAATAAGAAGCCCGTAATTGAGAGGTCATCATCGGGTGAATTGATGAACGTCAAAAAGTTTATCATCTCCTGTATGAGTGGATTATTCTTAACATTCACCGTGAGGTCAGATTCAACGCTGATGTCCATTTCAAGAAGTGTCTTAACAATGAACCGTGCCTCCTCCTTTCTCCTCACAAGTATGGCAATCTCCCTATATTCAAAGGTGTTTCTTCCTCTCAGTTCTTCGATTAGTACCTTAAGCCTGTCCTTGATTAATTCGTTTTTTTCATCCTTCAAAAACGTTTCTTTTGCATCACCGTTTATGTCTTCCTGAATGATCCTTTCCACACGAACGTAACCTTCGCCGGCCCTGCTGTCTATGAATTTTTGTGTTGATTCCATATAGGTTGAAGTAACCCTGAATATTATATCTCCGGGGTTGTTTTCTTTGAGGTATTTGATGACAGTCCCTAAGTTATCAGGATCAAAAATGGTATTATTAAAAGACACAACATGTTCCCCGCTTCTGTAGTTTGTGTCGAGCTTCAATTCATAAACAGGATAGGGCTGGTATCGGGATGAGATTTCATCGACAAGCTCAGCTTTTCCGCCACGCCACCGGTAGATTGCCTGCTTTTTATCGCCAACAAGAAAAAGCGTACCACCTTTGCTTAATGCCTCTTCTGCCAGTATCTCAATATTATTCCATTGCAGATGGTTCGTATCCTGAAATTCATCAATAAGAAAATGTGAATACCGCTCAGCAAGGGCATAGTAAATTTCAGGTATGAAATGTTCATCTTTGATGATTTTCTGCAATAAGATATTCAATTGTTCAATGAGAATGAGTCGTTTGTGGTAGGTAATCTCTATCTGGAGCATTTGCTTGAAGAGTTCATAGATTTCTATATATGAGGCATATCTGGATTCTGAAAGGGTTTCTATAAATGATGAAAGTCCATTTTTTATGTCTCTCCATAATTTTTCATTTTCCTCGGGGGCAGGGGCGCTATTTTTATTCAGAGATTCCTGGACAGTATCTCTTTTAAAATAGGCGCTGATTTTAAACCCATATTTGTTGGAGATGGAAAATTGCCCGAGGGCCTTTAAAAAACCTGCGTTAGGTTTCATTCCAGGCGTTGTGGAGAGGTATGCCTTTAATTTTGAAATATCCTTTTCTATCCCTGCTTGTATGTCCTCCAGCAAAGCAGTATTCATTGCGTAGGCAAAGCCGATATTTTCCTTTGTTTCTTCATTCCAGAGGCTCAATATAGTCTCGCGAAGAAAATTCTTCGGGATCCAGTTGACATTCTCCCCTTCCAACTCAATGTAATTCTTAAGGAATATGTCAAATTTTTCCCTTATGCTGTCATTTTCAAGGATTTTTTGAAGGCATTCCTGAAGCACGAAGTCTATATAAGCCCCGGACTCGGTAGAAATATCAAAATCCGGCGACAGGTTTAATTTAAAGGCAGAGGCCTTGAGGGTAAGGTTTACAAAGCTATCGATGGTACTGACATTAAAATCATAGTAATTTTCAAGCAAATCCTCGAAATTCCTCTCAATAGCTTCTTTAATCAAGGGTTCGAGGGTTCGAGGGTTCCAGGGTTCCAGGGTTTGAGTGACCGAGTGATTCACTTGACCCCTTGACCCATTGACCCCTAATCCCTGATTCTTCCCTGACCCCTGATCCCTGACCCCTGATCCCAGTCTTTCCATGATTTCATCTATGGGTCTGCGCTGTGTACCTTCAAAGGGTATATCAAGGATTATCCTTTTCATCCAGTCTATGATCCGTGAGCGCATCTCGGCCGCAGCCTTATTCGTGAAGGTGATGGCAACAATATTGGAAATGTGGGTCTTTATGGGTGATGGGGTAATCTTGTCGAGCAGTAGAAGCTGAAGGTATCTGAGCGCGAGGTTATATGTTTTTCCTGCGCCGGCAGAGGATTTGACTATCAGGATATGGGGCAACATCCAATCGTTTTTAATCACTTAAGTATATTTCTTTATTAAAGTAAACTATAGTTTCATAAATAACGAATATTTTTACAAGTAATATTTATAAATTACCCGGTATTTGTGATTTTGTATTACCAAACAAAAAACCCCGCTTTATGGGCGGGGGTATAGTAACTTCAGGTTTCTGTTGCATTAATAGTCTGCTTCCTGTGTGATGCCCGCAAGTATCCAGTTTTTATCGCCGATTTTTCGTGTGAAAGTCCAGTATTCGAGGAATTTTACATGATCGTTTGAACTGCCGGAGATTACCTGGCTGTTTGTTTCATCAACGGTATAATCAAGGATGCTCGCGAGGAATTTCACGGTTATATATTCTTCACCCTGATCTTGGACAGCGTCGACAATCTCAACCTGCCGCATGGCAATATTCTCAAGGCGGTTGATCTGTTTGTTTGCTATATAATTATTAATATCGGTCTGAAAGGTGTTCAGCATCTGGGGTGTCAGAAGATTCCGGATGCTGCTCAGATCGCGCTTTGTCCAGCCGCTCTGGATTTTAAAGAAATTATCTTCAGCCAGTTCTTTAAACCGGTCTTCATCAAAGGAGGGATCCATTTCCCTTATGTGACGGAGCCCCTGTGAGACCGAATCTTCCTGTTGAGGGACTGGTTCGTATACCGGTTCCGATGCAGGCTCGCTGTAAGTGTATGAAGGTGAATGGCCTGCTCCTGCTGCACTCATTTGCATCTCCTCAGCCTTTCTCGCACGGTATTTTTTATAGACAAAATAGATTATCCCTGCGATGACGAGCAGGATGATTATATCGCCAAAGCCAAAGCCGCCGCTACCCCATCCACCGCCACCGGCATAACCGCGACCGCCGAATAGCATACTTCCAATCATCCCTCCTATGAGTCCACCACCAATTCCGTAAAGGAGACTTCTCCCGAAGGATGGTTGTGGTTGTTGAATAGGAGGGGTTTGTGTCGTGGGTTGCTGTGTGCTGCTTGGAGGTCGGGTTGGTGTTGTCCCCTGATATGACCTGCCACTCCCAGAACTGAATCCCCTGCTGCCTGATGACCTTCCGCCACCTGCGCGAGCAAAGGCAATTGATTCCATCCCGACAAAGAAAAGAAAAAGGAAGGTGACCAATATTACAAAAAGAGTGAATTTATTATTTAAAAACCCTTGCATCATCTTGCCTCCCGGTTATTTTCCGTAATAAAGATAGCATAAAGATACCATACCATGGTTTATAATGTCAAAACCCTGATATGCATGGTATATTGTGCTTGATTTTAGGGTATCAGGTATATTATGAAGAATATTTGCATTATGAAACAAATATCGAAAACAGGAGAATAATAGTTATGTCAAATATTGGTGTAGTAGGAATACAATGGGGAGATGAAGGCAAGGGGAAGATAATTGATATATTGAGCGGTTTTGCCGATGTAATTGTCCGGTTTCAGGGCGGGGCAAATGCCGGACATACGATAGTTGTAGGCGGAAAAAAGGTAATACTCCATTTGATCCCCTCAGGCATTCTTCATGAAGGGAAATATTGCATCATCGGTAACGGCGTTGTTCTGGACCCGGGCGTGCTGGAGCAGGAGATGAGTGAGCTTAAGTCCATTGGATATATGAAAGACGACAAGAAATTTATGATCAGCGGTTTGGCCCACGTTATCATGCCGTATCACAAAAAACTTGATGCATTGAAAGAGTCAAAAGGTAAAAAGAAGATAGGTACTACAGGAAGGGGGATAGGCCCTGCTTATGAAGATAAGGTGAGCAGGTTAGGAATAAGGGTTATAGATCTCCTGGATAAAAGGGTATTTTCTGAAAAGGTTAAACAAAACCTTGAGATAAAAAATTTCATCATAAAGAAATACTATAAAGATGAGGGTTTTAAGGCGCGGGATGTAATCAAGGGTTTTGACGGTTATAGAAAACTCCTGAAAAAATATACTGCCGATACAACAGAGTTTCTTCATAAAAGTATAGAGAAGGGCAAAAAAATACTTTTTGAAGGCGCCCAGGGAACATATCTTGACATCGATCATGGCACATATCCCTATGTCACTTCTTCCAA
>JAPLKD010000117.1 GCA_026388245.1 Pseudomonadota bacterium
CTGTTTCACCATATCCTCAGCGCCTGATGTACCGAAATCGGAGCTTTCATACAGGATTGCAATTGTCTTTGGTTTTACAACTTCTTTTAGAAAGGACATAAATCCTGTTGCATAGTAGGCATTTGTGGGGTTCATACGAAAAACATATTTGTATTTCTGTTGAGTAATGTCATCCGTTGCACCCGTAACTACCAGATAGGGGATCTTTCTTTCCTCGGCCACTGCTGCAACGGCCTTCGAACAGGAAGAGCTGTACTCACCGAAAATAACAGGTTGTTTTCTAACATCAATGAGCCTCTCAACTATTGAACGTGATACCTCCGGTTTTCCTTGAGAATCCTCAAATTCCAGCACTACTTTTTTCCCCTTAATGCCTCCTTTTGCATTGATCTCCCCCAGGGCAATTTCGTATGATTTTTTCTCGATTTCGCCAAATTTAGCGTTCGTACCGGTGAGCGGCAGCGGAATGCCAAGTTTTAATACATCCTGTGCAAATAGTTGAGGCGCAAAAAAACTAAATAAAAACATGCATGCTACAATTGCCGAGAAACGTTTCATGTTGTGTTCCTCCTTACTTTAATAAAATTTTGTTGTGTGACGGAATGGCTTGATAGATAAGCCCCTCAAAAAAACTCCCCATGTTTCCAGTAAACCATGTATGTCTTTAATAATATCTTGTAATTTTTTTGTCAATAAAAAAGAACAGCGTTGGCAAAATATTGTATACATAAGGATAGTATCGCGTATGGAAGATGCTCCTCTGTCCTTTTGTCTTTCGGGACAGTAAACATCTTCTCCGTTGGTCCGAACTCTACCGGTTCATGACCCCAAATGTTCCTTGTCAGCGGGGTTGCTGCACGGAACCGCTATAAAAGACCTCGCATTTGCCAGCTTGGGCAAAGCGTTTTGCTTGCTTGTAAAGATTCAAGATCGGGCTGGCAAGGGACTCGACCGTGCTTACCACACCGACTTGGGGAGCACCGAACGGACCGCTGATGGTTTGTTTGAATTTTGCGCATCCCCTGTCGTCGAGAAGCGCCACTGTTACGTTATCATATCGCTCACTGACAAGATTGAGTTTGCCTTTAAGGGCTATCCGGTTATGGCGCGTTGCAAATGCGCAGTCCCGGGCGTCGGCCTCACCGCTCTTAATCTTCCAGTGGGAGACAAACTGCGTGATGGCGCCCTGCCCTCCCTGGGCTTGGTAATAAACATCCCCGTAACGGTACCCTTTGAGGGCAGCGGAACCAAGAGGACCGGCTACGAAAAAAGCACCGATGTCGACAAGGTTGAACTTCTGGCTCGTTTCAAACGTTGAGAGGACCTTGTCGAGGTCCACAGTATGAGTGATGAGATTATTACCCTGAATAGACAAAATACCATCCATGCCCTTTATCAGGCTGCGCCCTCCTTTTTCTTTTATTGTCAGGGAAGCGACAAGATCACCTTTCCCGCTGATCAGCCTTTTTACACCAAAGGATTCCTGAAGTTTTTCGAAGTCCAGTTTCAATACATTTACATTGATTTTATACTCGGTATCGGCTTCCGACTTGTTTGCTGTGACATCTCCTTCACCCTTCGCACCAAAGATATCCATGGTAAGGGGCTTGAGGGAGAATACCCCCTTCTCCGCTCTTATACCGCCCCTGATACTGTCAATTTTGAGGTCTTTTTTTCGCATCTCCTTGCAGTCTATGTTTCCCGTAAAAAAGACGTTCTTTATAATATCTCCTGAGGTATCCACTATCGAAAGATCCTTGATAACCAGATTGATTTCTTTCAACTCGGTCTTTTCGCCTGTTTTCTTGTCAAGATAGGCAAGGGACCTGATGGCAAGAGGTTCGAAATTGTATATCCCCTTGACCGCCTTCATGGAAGTCTTAAAATTCTCGATTTTGAGGTCTTTTTTTCGCATCTCCTTGCAGTCTATGTTTCCCGTAAAAGAGATGTGCTTTATAACGTCCCCTGATGTGTCCGTTATCGAAAGACCCTTGACAACCAGATTGATTTCTTTAAACTCGGTCTTTTCGCCCGTCTTTTTGTCAAGATAGACAAGGGACCCTTTGGACAGCTTGAGCTCATTCAGACTGAAAGCTGTTCCCGGTCCCCCTTTCGTCGATTTCTTTTCAGTATTCTCGAAATTGTATTTCCCCTCGGCGTCCTTCACGATGATGACGGCCGCCCCGTCAAGCTCGCAACCGGTGACCTTGAGCTGTTTCCTCAGCAAAGGCATCAACTCCGCCCCTAACTTGAGGCGTTCAAGTGAAAGGATTCCGCCTCCCTTGCCGGCAATATGGACATCCTTTGCCGATATGCCAAAGGGAAAGAAAGAGAGCCCCATCTTCCCATTGATCCGTACATCTAAGCCGGTAGTCACTGAGGCAACGGTTTCGATCTTCGACTTGTAAGAATTGATATCGAATAATACTACAACTGCGATTGCAGCGATTACAATTAAAGCAACAACACCGCCCGCGATGATCAGACCTTTTTTTCTTTCTGTCCTGATAGCTTTCACCTTTTTATAGATATTTGTTTATTTTAAGTATATGCATTTTTGTTCAGGTGTCCACCTTTTTAAATAGATAAAAATGGATCTAACATGTTCGTCTGAGAATTTCCCTCCTTCGGAAATATAAATCAAAATATTGAATTTAGTGTTAATAAAGAGTAACATAAAACGCTAAAAATGAAATTATCTGATTCAACACAATGTTCTTCAAAGAAAGAACAGATAATCCATGATATAAAAGGTATTATCAAATCTCTCGGGCTCGTTTTCGGAGATATTGGGACAAGCCCTATCTATACCCTTACGGTAATCTTCATCCTATTAAAACCAACCTATGACAATGTGATCGGGGTTCTTTCCCTTATCGTCTGGACACTGACAATCCTTGTCTCTGTCGAATACGGGTGGCTTGCAATGAGTCTTGGCGAAAAGGGCGAAGGGGGCACAATTGTTCTAAGAAGTATCCTTTTACGTTACCTTAAAAAAAGCAGGCAGGCAGTATTTATAACAATTCTCACTTTCATAGGTATTTCTCTCCTTGTAGGGGATGGCGTCATTACCCCTGCCATAAGTATACTCAGCGCTGTGGAAGGTATCCTTCTAATCCCCGGTTTTAAAGAAACAAAACAAATGACGCTGATAATCGTTGCAAGTTTTATTGCCTTTCTGCTTTTTATCTTTCAGAAGAAAGGAACGGAAAAGGTTGCCGGCGCCTTCGGGCCCTTAATGCTCATCTGGTTTTTTTCAATTGGTATATCGGGCATTATATCTATCATACATGTTCCATCTGTCTGGAAGGCTATTAATCCGTATTATGCATTCAAGTTTCTTTATCAGAACGGTCTTGCAGGGTTTTTTGTACTCTCAGAAGTGATCCTGTGCGCAACAGGCGGCGAGGCCCTTTATGCTGACATGGGCCATCTTGGTCGTAAACCGATAATCAGGGCATGGTATTTCGTCTTTATTGCATTACTGCTCAATTATCTCGGCCAGGGTGCATTTATAATTGAGCATCCCGGCAGTGTCTGGAATGTACTTTTTGGTATGGTGCTGCACGAATCGACAATTTTTTATATCCCCTTTCTTATCCTCAGTATTATTGCAACCGTTATCGCTTCCCAGGCCCTTATAAGCGGCATGTTCTCTATAGTCTATCAGGGGATTAACACACGATTGATGCCTATGTTCAAGGTTGAGTACACCTCAACCGAGATGAGATCACAGATTTATATCGGATTTGTAAACTGGTTTCTGCTCGTATCGGTGCTGTTCATCGTTTTCCTGTTCAAAGAGTCAAATAAACTGGCTGCTGCTTACGGCCTTGCCGTAACAGGCACAATGACGTTGACCGGCATCATGATGACCATGATATTCTATTCGCGAAGGGAAAAGATAAAAACCCTTCTTGCCGTTCTTGTCACCTTTGCAGACCTGACATTTCTTGTTTCAAATACCTATAAATTGCCTAACGGGGGATACTGGTCACTTATCATCGCAGCTATCCCGTTGAGCATAATTCTGATATACACGGCAGGCCAGAGAAAGCTTTACCGGTCAGTACGCCCGCTGAAGCTCGACATTTTCCTGGAGAGCTACAACCAATTGTATCATGAACTGAACAAGATAAAGGGCACCGCCCTCTTTTTTGCACGGGATGCAAAGAAGGTCCCCGATTACATCGTCCATACCATATTCATGAACAATATCATCTACGAAGACAACATTATCGTTTCCATCGTTACAAAGGATGAGCCTTTCGGTGTTAACGGCCATTTCAAGGAAAAGCTTGCCGATGGATTAAGGGTTTTTGAAATTCAGATGGGCTATATGGAGGTAGTGGATATTGAAGAAATACTCAAAAAGGCCGGGATTGTCGAGAAAAGCATCTTTTACGGACTTGAAGAGATAGCTACACATAATATCATATGGAAAATATTTTCCGTATTCAAAAGGCTTGCGCCCCCCTTTGTGCAGTTCCACGATTTGCCTCACAATAAACTTCACGGCGTTGTCACAAGGATAGAGTTGTAATTCGAAAGGAGAACATGCAATGGAACCTGACATCTCAGAGCCTGAACCGAGTTTATTTGAAAGGATTAAACGAAAAATCATAGGTGCGCCAAAGGATGTAAATGAACCTTCCATATTTCATAAACTTTCACTCATACCGATACTTGCGTGGATCGGCCTCGGGGCAGACGGTCTTTCATCTTCTTCCTATGGTCCCGAAGAGGCATTCAGGACATTAGGGTCCCATACTTATCTTGCCGTTTTTATCGCCCTTGCAACGGCGTTTACCGTAATTATCATATCCTATTCTTATACCCGGATCATCGAACACTTCCCCCATGGAGGCGGAGGCTACATCGTTGCAACCCACACTATCAGCAAGGATGCAGGGGTTATTTCCGGCTGTGCACTCCTTGTGGATTATATGCTAACTATAACGGTCTCTCTTGTCTCCTGCGGTGATGCCATATTCAGTTTCCTTCCCCTCCCCTTCCAGAAGTATAAGTTAATCTTTGTGGGATTTCTTATTGTTCTTCTCGTTGTTTTGAATTTAAGAGGGGTCAAGGAATCAGTAACACTCCTTGCACCGATTTTTGTCATTTTTATTATTACCCATATCCTGCTTATCGGCTCAGGCATTTTCAGTCATATCGGTGAGGTTAAGCCACTCGTGATTGAAATGAAAGGGAATCTCCAGACCGGTTTGGCAAGTGTGGGATTTGTTGGACTTATGGCTATCTTTTTACGGGCCTTCTCCATGGGTGCAGGAACATACACCGGTATCGAAGCGGTCTCAAACGGCATGCAGATTATGCGTGAGCCAAAAGTTCAAACAGGGAAAAGGACTATGGTATACCTTGCAACATCCCTTGCCATAACAGCCGGCGGACTTCTCGTCTGCTATCTCCTTTTCAGGATAAAACCCGAGGAAGGAAGGACACTCAATGCAATTCTATCCGAACAGGTTTTTGCACATTGGCCGTTTGGTGGAATATTAGCCCTTATAACGATTCTCACTGAGGGCGCACTTCTCACGGTTGCTGCTCAAACCGGTTTTATTGACGGTCCGAGGGTTATGTCAAATATGGCTATCGACTCCTGGCTTCCCCGTCGTTTCGCATCGTTATCTGAACGGCTCACCATGCAGGACGGGGTTATCCTGATGGGGCTTGCAGCGTTTATTTTACTCTTATACACACACGGTTCTATTACAGCCCTGGTCATTATGTACTCCATTAACGTTTTTGTCACCTTTTCCCTCTCCCAGCTCGGCATGGTCCGCTTCTTTCTCCATAACAGAGAAAAAGACAAAAAATGGAAACAGCATATCGTCATTCATATCGTAGGGTTAATACTCTGCCTTACAATCCTCACTGTTACTGTGTACGAAAAATTCGGTGAAGGCGGCTGGGTCACAATCGTAATTACATCAATGGTTATAGGATTATGTTATCTGATTCGTGCACACTACCGGAAAGTTAGGCTTGGCGTAAAAAAGCTTGAAGAGGTGCTCTCAGATATTCCTGACTCGGAACCATTCAATAATGACCCCGTTGACCCGAAAGAAATGACCGCTATCCTTCTCGTTAGCGGGTATAACGGGTTCGGTTTGCACACATTGCTTTCTATTGTCCGCTATTTCCCCGATGTTTATAAAAACTATATTTTTCTCTCTGTTGCAGAGATTGATTCCGGTTCCTTTAAAGGCGTTGCTGAAATAGAAGCCTTAAAAGAATCTGTCAAAAATGATCTCATGAAATATGTAAAGGTTACCCGCCATCACGGTTTCCCTGCTGACTGCAGAACAATCGTAGGGACCGATGTGGTAGATGAAGCCTCTGATCTTGTTGAAGCAACGGTCAAAGAGTTTCCGAGATCAACCGTATTTACAGGAAAATTAGTATTCCGGCATGAAAATCCATTCCAGAGGATACTCCACAATGAAACAGCCCACTCAATTCAGCGCAGGCTGCAGTGGAATGGCATACCAACGGTCATTTTACCGATCCGGGTGGATGTGTAATAGAGACCATCGTCATTAAATACAACCGAATTTTTTGTCAATAATAAAGAAGGTACAATGCAGGTAAAATGATTGTACCTCAAAGACAAATGTAAATCATTACGACCGGAACATGGTGAAATCTATTTGAACTGCACGTGTCCCAGCCTGGAATGCATACGATACTTCAAATCAAATTCAACAGGTATATCCTCTGCCATGCTCTTTACCTTTTCTTTGATGATAGGGATATCTTTGCTCATATGAACTGCACCTTTAACTGTAAGGCCGTATTCAACAAGCCCCTCTTCCTTGAATCTCACATCAAGCGACGACACATAAAGTTCAGGATTCGTTACGATATCTGCCTTTATTTTAGCGGCAAGTACCTTCAGTTCAAGCACCTTCCTTGACTTTTCGGTATCAAAGAGATCCCTCTTCTTCAGTTCCTCCATAATAATCCGGACTATCTCATCATAGGTCTGAATGCTTGTATCGAAGATCATATCGTACTGAGTCGGATCGTCCCATGCAAAGCCATACACTAAGTATACGGCCCCCGCCATCTCTTTATCCGCCTTTGCAATTAGCCATTGGGCATTCTCGGCGTTTGTGTCTTCCCATTGCACAATCCTGTCTATCCTCGTCTTCAGGGGCGCTCTCGTACGAACCCTGAACACATGTGGGATACCCTTGAGGAGAAAGTTCCCTCCCCTCCCCATAATTATTGCATTATCGCTGAGCGCATAATTAAGGATGTGAAGCTGTATAAGCGAAATATACCCCCTGAAGGACCATTTGAACCGCTCCCATATGTTCGGGTTATTCTCATCAAAATATTTTGCAAACTCTTCCCACTGGGTGCCCACCGCTTTCATATCTTCAAGGATACGTCCCCTGTCAACATATTGATATCCCATCAGGCGCGCAACTTCACGCCCTATCTCTTTCCCGCCGCTCCCGTATTCCCTTGCTATGGTCAATATTGCCATATATTCCCCCTCATTATTTTGCGAATGGTATTACCCATATAAGCATAGCCGGAATATAGCAGGTGATCAATGAAACGATGACGTAAGGCACTGTAATACCGAGGAATTCTTTCAGGCTGACCTTTCTCTGGTCTTCCTTTTCACCGAGGTTCTTAGCGACAAATAATGCCGGGGCGCCTGCAACGGTCAGGTTACTGCCCAGTGTGCCTGCCCAGAGGAGCATCCAGTAGAGAGGCCATGGATTTATTCCTGTATCCTTAGCAAGATCTCTTATGACATAGAGCATAGTGAGTATATAGGCGTCGTGTTCCACAATACCGACAATCGGAGCGGTAACCCAGTAAAGTACGGTGCTTCCAACGATAAGGCTCTGCTGTATTAACGGCGTGATCGCATTGGATACCAGCTTTATTACGCCCGCATGTTCCAACCCACCCACCAGGGCAAAGAGGGAAACATAGAAAAAAACCGCTCTCCAGTCGAGCTCGGAGAGGACCTGTTCAACATTGGGAATTTCGAGGGTAAAACGTTCTTTAAAAACTTCAAAAACGAGAATGATCGAGATGGCGCCCCACATGGCAATAAACCCCAGGGTATATCCGAATATGGGCCGTAGAGCCATGCCAATGATTGTAAGAATAAAGATACTGCAGGTAATTATTGCAAATGGTTTGTCCTTAATCAGGTCGGAAGGTTTCTCACCGGCCATGGAGGCGATATCCATTTTGATACCCTTATATTTTCTCGAAAACAGCCAGTAAAAGTACGCACAGGTAATAACATAAGATATCGTCAGGATAAAAAAGGACGAAGGGCGTCCCAAATACCACATGAAGCCGCTGAATTCAATGCCTGAGACGCTGTGGAGCATCTGCGGCGGTAGGTCGCCCAGCAGCATGGCCGTGCCCATAAAGTTTGCGCACAGACCTACAAACATGACTGGCGCAAAGGCTGGAAAATTAAATCGCCGGCATGCATGAAAAACAACGGGGGCAAACATGAGGACAACAACGACGTTATCAATCAGCATGGAAACAAACCCTGCAAGCATCCCCAGGACTGTTACGAATATGGCCACGTTCCCTTTGGACATCCTTAAGATGATAGCGGCTAAAAAATCCGGTACACCGGATTTTCCGAAATAGCCCGATATGATCCAGATACTGAGAAGTATTGCTATAACGTTCCAGTCAACAATTTTAAACGCATCAATATCGCTGTACACGCCCGCAAAGATCATCAGAATGATCCCCAGGAGGGCCGCGATAACACTGTCAATCCAGCCTGTAATAACAAGAATTATGCTGGCGAGAAAAAT
>JAPLKD010000056.1 GCA_026388245.1 Pseudomonadota bacterium
GGCATTATCCTTGGCGCTGCATCCAGAAAAATTCCCGTAGTAATAGACGGTTTCATATCTACTGCAGGCGCTATAATAGCCTACTCTATGGAGCCAAAAGTGAAGGATTATATGTTTGCTGCCCACAATTCCGAAGAAATCGGACACAAAGCATTACTTGATTCAATAGGTCTGGTTCCCATACTGGATCTGGGTTTAAGGCTCGGAGAAGGCACAGGGGCTGCTCTCGCTATGTTGATAATTGAAGCCGGACTAAAAATATACACAGAAATGGCCACCTTCGACGAAGCCGGCGTCTCAAAGGAAAATGAAAAAAAATAGTTTTAAGTTTAAGGTTTTAAGTTTTAAGTTTATGGAATGGGCATTTCTTGCTTTTCAATTCTTAACAATCATACCGATTCGAATGAAAATCGAAAGGGACATTTCTGAAAAAGACATAGCCCATTCATCAATGTTCTTCCCTCTTGTTGGAGCCTTTCAGGGACTCATTCTTTCTCTCTCATGCCTCGTTCTCAATCTCTTCTTCTCGTCATCCCTTACAGGCGGAATAATCATCTTTATTTATGTACTGCTGAACGGGGGATTTCATCTGGATGGCCTTTCCGATACATGTGATGCGTTGTCTGTGAAATCGACAGGGAATGAAGCACATGACAGAGGGCAAAGGCTCAAAGTCATGGGAGACAGCGCAACGGGGGCCATCGGTGCAACGGCCATATGCCTTGCAATTCTTCTGAAATATCTTTTAATAAAAGAACTATTCGTGGCAGGAAGGCAATTTAATCCCTACTTCATACTCTTTCTGATGCCGGTCTTTTCAAAGTGGGCAATGGTTCTATCAATGCGCCTCGGTAAAAGTGCCAGACCTGACGGGTTGGGAAACATCTTTATTCAATACGGGAAGACAACAAACCTGGTTTTTTCGACCATCTTCACTATTTTCCTATCTTTTCTTCCATACTTTCTTTTTCTTATGATCACATCCCAGTTTGTGAATACCCCTCCAGGTTCTCATGTGTGGGCTTTATCCCTGTTCTGTATTGTGGAAATGGTGATTCTCTGTGTTCTCTGTCATTTCCTGATTCGCTGGTTCACGAAAAAGTTCGGCGGTCTCACCGGGGATAATTTTGGAGCAATTCATGAAATATCGGAATTCATCTTTTTAATGATTGCACTGTTATGGAGATAGATTCTGTTTACTTTAAATCATCCCAGAATGTTAAATCGTCGGTTTTAAAATTTGTTACTACCGGCAAAATAGAATAAATCTTATTGAAAATATATTGCTTTGTAAGGTCATTTATACTGGTTATATAAATACATACTTCCTTGAAATAATTACCAGTTGAAAGGCTTCTCGATAACATGGGGAGAACATATTTTATCCGTTCCGAATAACGTTCAAAGCTGTCCCACGGAATGTTGTTAATCAACGCGTCAACTTCTGTCCAGGTTTCATTATCCTGTATATCAAGAATAAAAAGGAGCGAGAAATAGACAGACTGCGCTTCACCTACCTTCGGTTTTGTTACCTTACAAAGACCCGGCACAATTTTCTCTGAAGGTGTATTAACCTCAAAATTAAAGAAGGCAAACATTTCTTCTTTGTCAAAGAGACTTGTTAATTCTTTATCCAGATCGACTATTAAGTCCTCATTCGGCATAACCCCTCCTACCCTCTTTTAAGATAACTCATTTTCATACTATATCAAAATAGCCTTCTTTAATGCAATAGCAATATCATATCTTAACGGCAGAACATAACTTATGAATGTGAAATTGTTTGCCTGATGAGTTGGTAAAGGTAGGCAAGTTCTTCTTGAGGTAGACCCTTTCCGAAGGTTATCATCGTTTTGTTGCTTCTCGCAATAATTGAGGAATTTTTTGCGTATTTCATGAAAAACTGCACAAAGCGGGGGAACGGTCTCCCGTCAGGCCTGTAAGGTTTTCCTCCAATATCAATGCTTTCAATAGTTTTCCTGTCCAATATCAATACAAGGTCTTCCAGTTCTGTGAAGGGAATCTCGCTTACAGTACGTTTCCTGCCAGCCATTTCCCCGGCCGCAAAAGCAGTTTTTGTCACGGAGATGTTAGTTGACTGCCTGGACATCCTGCCGAGAAAACGGATTGTACTGACAATAGGCCCAAAGACAAAAAAGATGAAGGCAAAACAGGCCATCCCGTAACGTATTGCCGGAGGCCCAGGCAGTAGTACAAGGGGACGTATGAAAAAGAATGCTACAATCCCGGCGAGGATAACCGGGAATATGAGGATAAACCATCGCGCAGGGCCATATTGAGGACCCGGGATATTTAAAACGATGCCGTTTCCCGTTTTTTCGATGATTGTTCTCATCCGAAGTGGAGTCGGAGGGAGTTGTACCGTTTCTTTCATCCGTTTTAAATACTCGATAAAGGTCTCATCAAGATATTCAGAATCTTTGACGATTTTCGTTCCCGTCGAGGTATCTTCGAGAGGTTTGCCAAGGAAACGGGCAAGCTTTTCAGCAGCCTGACGGGCGTCCCTATAATTGGTTGGATAAAAGAGAGGCAACGGCTGATGCAGGCTTCCCACAAGAGATATGGGGTATGAATCGGATGAATCACTATCACCTTCAATGAATTCCATCTTTACAGATTCAAAGACATTCAGGGGATATTCTGTTTTTTTTGAAAGGGATGATAAGGCCCCACCATTTCAATATAGTTTGGCGCCTCCGGTCAATAATGACTCCGTTCCTGCCGAATGCAAGGGCAGCACCAACAACAGCAAAGGCTATGCCTATCGGGAAAACAATATAGAATACAAGAGGACCTCCTCCCTCCATCCTCATCGGAATGAGACCGAAGGGAATCTGTAAAACAAAAAGGCCGGCAATGAAGAAAGGCAAACCGAATAGGGTTAGACATCCGCCCCCCTTTCTGATCTGCAGTATATCAGGGTCTTCTGTTTCAAAGAGGGTACTATTAATGGGCTTCATAGTCATATCTGAGCGGATGAGTAAATACAGGGAGCAGATTTTGTTTCCATTCGGTTCGCCTTCTTCCAGACAAGTCGCAAGGCTGCTTCAACAATTATAGCAGATATCAAAAAAGAACGCAAAAACAGAGCATCTGTCGGAATACAGGATTCCCCCCAATCCCATTGTCCCGCCTTAGGCAGGATTAAACCGTACAGATTGCGGATTGCCGATTTCTGAAATGATTCAGTGAATAGTCGTTAGTGAATAGTGAAGCTCCCCGCCTTGTAGGCGGGGAGCTTCACTATAATAAGATTTTATCCCCTCAAAACAAAAAACACAACAATTAAACATGATTACAGCGGTTAAATTCTCAATGTCCCGCCTCCGGCAGGATTAAGACTTACAAAATTCACAATTCACATTCCTCAATTTTAACCCTTCCCCCTTTAGTACAGCTCGTAGCTCATGGCTCATAGCAATCAGTAAACCCTGTACCTTGAACTTTGAACAACCTTTCGCAATCTGCAACCAATACACCTCGTTCTTTAAGAGAGTAATGAATCTGTCGTTCGCCATTCGCACTTCAGCATTCTCCATTCCGATATTACCCTCTTTATTACCCTCTTTTAAGGGTAGTATCTCTTTT
>JAPLKD010000071.1 GCA_026388245.1 Pseudomonadota bacterium
GCCCGGGGATAATGTAACCCTCAACGTGGAACTCGTCACCCCCATCGCCCTGGAGAAGGAACTCCGCTTCGCCATCAGGGAAGGGGGCAAGACCGTAGGTGCTGGCGTTGTGACTGAGATAATAGAGTAGAGGGGAAGAAGATGAGGCAACTTGTAATACTTGCATGTACAGAATGCAAAAACAGGAATTATACGACTACGAAAAACAAACAAAAGACGCCAGACCGTCTAGAAATCAAGAAGTTTTGTAAATCTTGCAAGAGACATACTGCACACAGGGAAACAAAATAAAAAAGGCCAGTAGCTCTAACGGATAGAGCACCGGACTCCAAATCCGGGTGTTGGGGGTTCGAATCCCTCCTGGCCTGTATATTTTGGAGATAATATGGATTTTAAAGGTAAGCTGGATAAGGTTAAGGAATATTTTAGAGAGGTATATCTGGAGACGAAAAGGGTCACCTGGCCATCAAAAAATGATGCCATAAAAGGGACTTATATCGTTCTGATAACAGTCGTGATAGCATCGATATTCCTTGGGATTGTGGACGTGGGATTGGCTAAGATCATACAGGTATTATTACGTGGATAATCAGACGGAAAGCGATATGGAAAAGAAATGGTACGTAGTCCATACGTATTCAGGTTATGAACAGAAGGTAAGAGAGAATCTTGAAGATAACATAAAAAACAGTAAAATGGATGATTATTTCGGCGACATTATCGTTCCTTCAGAAATAATCATGGAACGGGTAAAGGGCCAGGTAAAGAAATCCCAGAGAACGGTTTTCCCGGGTTATATTATTGTGAACATGGTGATGAATAATGATACATGGTACCTTGTGAGAAACACACCAAAGGTAACCGGTTTTGTAGGTTATGACAAAATGAACCCTCCTCCCTTACCGGAGAAAGAGGTAGACGAAATTCTCTTTGCGATTCAGGAAGGGAAAGGGAAAATCAAACCAAAGATACGATTTGAAAAAGGTGATAATATTAAGGTCACCGAAGGGCCTTTTACCAATTTTACAGGGAGTGTTGAGGAGATAAAACCTGAAAAGGGGAAGGTGAAGGTACTTCTCAATATTTTTGGCAGGACCACACCTGTGGAGCTGGATTTTATTCAGATAGAGAAAATGTAAAGGAGTCAGGAAATGGCAAAAAAAGTTGTGGCTATGGTGAAATTGCAGTTACAAGCCGGTCAGGCTACCCCGTCACCCCCTGTTGGGCCGGCCCTCGGCCAGCATGGTGTTAATATAATGGAGTTTTGCAAGGCCTTTAATGAGAGGACAAAGGGTCAGGAAGGCACGATAATCCCAGCTCTGATCACTATCTTTTCGGACAGAACATTCACTTTTATAACGAAAACACCCCCTGCAACTTTTTTAATTAAAAGGTCGGCAAAGTTGGCAAAAGGCGCTAATAATCCAAAGAAAGAGGTTGCCGGAAGCATAACAAAATCACAGATCAAAGAAATTGCGCAACTCAAGATGCAGGACCTCAATGCGAAAGATATGGAAGGTGCAATAAAGATCATAGAAGGCAGTACGCGGAGCATGGGTATCGAAGTAGTAGAGGGATAATAATTCAGCGTGGAGCGTTCAGCGTGGAGCGTAGAGGGAAAAGAAAAGGTTTTTTATTAAACGCTATCCGCTATCTGCTAAACGCTATCAAGCAAAGGAGTAACGCACATGGCAAAAATAGCAAAAAAATATGCTGAGGCGAGAAATAAGATAGACAGGGAAAAGCTTTATGACATGGAAGAAGCCCTTGGTATTCTACCTCAAGTTACCTATGCAAAGTTTGATGAAACCGTAGAAGTGGCGCTGAGGCTTGGTGTTGACCCGAGACATGCCGATCAGATGGTGAGAGGGAGTGTTGCGCTACCAAACGGGTTGGGTAAACAGGTAAAAGTACTTGTTTTCGCAAAAGGACAGAAGGAAAAAGAGGCGCAGGAAGCTGGTGCAGACTATGTTGGTGCTGAAGACTTTATTGAGAAGATACAAAAAGGATGGCTGGATTTTGATAAGACCATCGCTACCCCCGATATAATGGGGGCGGTTAGTAAACTTGGAAAAATACTGGGCCCGAGGGGTCTCATGCCGAACCCTAAGGTTGGAACCGTTACTTTTGATATTGCCAAAACCGTGAAAGAGATGAAAGCGGGAAGAGTTGAATTCAGGGTAGATAAGGCAGGAAACCTGCATGTCCCGGTCGGTAAAATAAGCTTTGGCAAGGAAAAGATACTGGGAAATATCAATTCACTCCTCGAAACCGTTATCAGATTGAAACCATCTTCAAGCAAAGGCACTTATATAAAAGGGATGGCCGTTTGCACAACAATGAGTCCCGGGATAAAAATTGACCCGATTTATGTGAGGAATTTAACCAAATAGGGAAGAAGTCAGAGACAGCAGGTGTGGTGCCTGGGCGCCATTAAACGAATACGGCCTGCCGAGGCTTTAGAAAATCTTTGTCTACCTGACTTTCCATATATTACAAGAAAGGAGGGATGAAAACCATTGGAACGAGCGAAAAAAAAGACAGTAGTTGCGGAATTGGGTGAAAAACTCAAACGGATGAATTCCATGTTCCTCGCGGAATACAGCGGTCTGAATGTGGCTCAAATCACGCGCTTAAGAAAAGAATTGAGAAATGTGGATGTTGAGTTCAGCGTAGTGAAAAACAGCCTTTTGAAAATCGCGTCGGGAGGAACAAAAGCAGAAGCAATACGGGACAAGTTTATAGGTCCAAATGCAATTGTCTGTATTTACAAGGACCCTATAAGCGCTGCCAAGGTGTTAGCAGGTTTGGCTAAAGATATGCCCCTGCTAAAGCTTAAGGCAGGTTTTCTGGGTACACAGACCTTAAATGCCGAAGAGATACTCAAGCTTGCTACGGTACCTTCAAAAGAGATACTTATTGCAAGGCTTATGGGTTTACTCCAGGGGACGACCCAGAGACTTCTGTATGTGCTTTCTGGAAATGTAAGCAAGCTGATGATGACATTAAATGCTATTAAAATGCAAAAAGAACAAGCCTGAAGGAGGTATTGAATGAGCGTTACAAAAGAAGACGTGGTACAGTTTATTGAGAACATGACAGTTCTTGAACTCTCTGAGTTTATTAAAGTCCTTGAGGACAAATTTGGCGTCCAGGCAGCGATGCCCATGATGGCTGCTCAGGCAGGCGGCCAGGCAGCACCGGCACAGGAAGCCGTACCAGTTGAGGAACAAACAGAATTTAATGTAATTCTCACTGGATATGAAGCAGAGAAGAAGATACAGGTAATAAAAGTAGTCAGGGCCATCACAAGCCTTGGTCTCAAGGAAGCGAAAGACCTTGTTGAAGGCGTACCAAAACCAGTTAAGGAAGGTGTTTCTAAGGACGAGGCCGCAAATATCAAAAAACAACTCGAAGAAGTAAGCGCACAGGTAAAAGTAGAGTAATAAAAACAGGGGTCAAGGGGTCAAGGGTCAAGGGGTCAAGCGAATATCACTCGAACCCTCGAACCCTCGAACCCCTGAACCCTTAAATTATGAGGTGAAAAATAGTATGAGGGAGACTTTCCATAACAGGATTTTTAGGAAGAATTACGGGAAGATTAAAGAGGTTCTTGAAATTCCAAATCTTATTGAGATTCAGCTCGATTCGTACGAGAAGTTTTTACAGCAGGATACACCGGCTGAAAAGAGAGAGAATGTAGGGCTTCAGGGTGTTTTCAACAGTGTTTTCCCTATTAAGGATTCCCATGAAACAACGACTCTGGAGTTTGTAAAATATGAGATAGCCGATCCGAAGAATTCGGAAGAGGAATGTCTGTTCAGGGGATTAACATACGCTGCCCCTATGAGAGTCAGGATACGTCTTGTTGTCTGGAATATCGATCCCGATACGAAAGCAAGAGATATCAGGGCCGTAAAAGAACAGGATGTTTATTTCGGAGAAATTCCTCTTATGACTGAAAGAGGGACATTTATCATAAATGGTACTGAAAGGGCAGTGGTCAGTCAGCTCCACAGATCCCCGGGTGTTTATTTTGATTCAGATCAGTCAAAATCACTTCTGGGAGGTGGTTTATCTTATACAGCAAGGATAATTCCATACAGAGGTTCGTGGTTGGACTTTGAGTTTGACCATAAAGAGCTTGTTTATGTTCGAATAGATAAAAAGAAAAAGATACATGTAACCCTCTTTCTTAAAGCACTCGGCTACACAGATAAAGAGATTCTCGATTATTTTTATAAAAAAGAGAAGGTCGTTGTAAAGAAAGAAAGATTATTCAAACAAACACAACTTGCACTCCTTGTTGGACAAAAAGCGACATCTGATATTGTTAATGGGGCTACTGGCGAAGTATTGGTAAAAAAGCATAAGAAGATCACAAAAGCACTTGTGAAAAAAATGGAGGCTGCCAATATTCGTGAAATACCGGTAGAAGAAGACGATATTATTGGTAAAGTTACTTCTGATGAGATTGTTGACCCTCAGACAAAAGAAATCCTGATCGCGATAAATAAAGAGATAACGAAAGACATCCTTGCAAAGGTTGTAGAAAAAAAGGTGAAAGCATTTGAGATACTCTTCATTGATAATCTGACTGTAAGCCCATCTTTGAGCAAGACTCTGGCTGAAGATAAGGCAAAGGACAAGGAGGGGGCCCTTCTTGAAATATACAGGAAATTGAGGCCGGGAGACCCGCCAACGATAGAATTTGCCGAGGCGCTTATCAATAATATGTTTTTTAGTCCTGAGAGATATGATCTCTCAAGGGTGGGCAGACTTAAAATCAATCACCGGTTTGGACTGAGTGTCCCTCTTGAAAACACCATCTTACGGAAGGAGGACATCCTCGAAGTCATCAGGAATCTGCTGAAATTAAAAGATACACGAGGGCAGAGCGATGACATTGACCACCTCGGAAACAGAAGGGTAAGAACTGTAGGAGAGCTTCTTGAGAATCAGTTCAGAATGGGCCTTGTCAGAATGGAAAGGGCTATAAAGGAAAGGCTTACCTTCCCCGAAATGGAAACCTTGATGCCCCACGACTTAGTTAATCCAAAACCCGTTGCAACTGCAGTAAAAGACTTCTTTGCAAGCAGCCAGCTCTCGCAGTTTATGGATCAGACAAACCCTTTAAGCGAAATAACCCATAAGAGGCGCTTAAGTGCCCTTGGCCCCGGAGGCCTCACAAGAGAGCGGGCAGGTTTCGAGGTAAGGGATGTTCACCCTACTCACTATGGAAGGATATGCCCTGTAGAAACACCTGAAGGGCCAAATATCGGTTTGATTGCCTCTCTTGCAACATATGCCAAGGTAAATGAGTTTGGATTTATTGAAACGCCATACAGAAAAGTGGTGAACGGCAGGCTGACAGATAAGGTCGAGTATCTGAGCGCCCTTGAAGAGGAACCGTATTATATTGCCCAGGCAAATTCACCGGTTGATGAAAACGGTAAATTCACGGAAGACCTCATCACTGCCCATAGTTTTGTGAAGGCAGGAGAATTTTTTCTGGTCAGGCCTGATCAGGTAAATTACATGGATGTTTCCCCGAAACAGATTGTCAGTGTTTCGGCATCACTTATACCCTTTCTGGAACACGATGACGCAAATCGTGCGCTTATGGGTTCGAACATGCAGAGGCAGGCGGTGCCATTAATTATCACAGAGGCTCCTTTAATCGGTACTGGCATGGAGAAGATTGTCGGAAGGGATTCCAGGGTTACCATAACGGCAAAGCACAGTGGTGTCGTGAAGAGTGTTGATGCAAACAGAATCATTGTGCAATATGAAGAAAAAGAAGGTCACGAAGAACCGGTCACCAAGATCGATGTATATAATCTGTTGAAATTCAGGAGATCGAACCAGGATACCTGCATTAACCAGAGGGTTATTGTGCATGAGGGTGACTATGTGAAAAAAGGGGATGTCCTTGCAGACGGTCCCTCCACAGACAGGGGCGAACTTGCCCTTGGCAAGAATGTCATGGTCGCTTTTATGCCATGGAGGGGATACAACTACGAGGATTCAGTATTGGTCAACGAGAGGCTTGTTAAAGAGGATGTCCTCACGTCTATCCATATAGAGGAACTCGAATGTGTGGTGAGGGATACCAAGCTTGGGAAAGAGGAAGTGACGCGGGATATCCCGAGCGTAGGTGATGAAGCCCTTAAAGACCTCGATGAGAGCGGTATTATAAGGATCGGTGCTACAGTAAAACCTGGAAATATTCTCGTTGGTAAGGTTACCCCGAAAGGTGAAACGCAACTTACCCCCGAGGAGAAACTGCTCCGTGCAATTTTCGGAGAAAAGGCGGGCGATGTAAAAGATACATCCTTACGGGTACCGCATGGGATAGAAGGTATCGTAATAGATGTAAAAGTGCTATCGAGAAGAGGCATTGACAAAGATGACCGCAGCAGACTCATCGAAGATACAGAGATATCGAATGTTCTGAAAGATCAGGAAGATCAGATTAAAATTATTCTCGAAAGCACGAAAGAAAAAATCGGGGGCGTTTTCTTCGGGACGAATGCACCGGTTGATATAAAGGACGAAAAAGGGAAAACGATTGTAAAGAAAGGTGATGTCTTTACAAAGGAAAAGGTGAAAAACATAAGCCTGGATAAATTGCAGGGAGTAGATTTCGGGGATAAAGAGACAGAGGGAAAAATTTCAAAAATCCTCGATAGCAAAGAAAACCAGATAGAGATTATTAAACTTTATTACGAAAATAAAATTAACAAGATCAAGAAAGGCGACGAACTCGCTCCAGGTGTCATCAAAACAACCAAAGTGTATGTGGCAATGAAAAGGAAGGTTGCAGTCGGGGATAAGATTTCCGGAAGGCACGGGAACAAAGGTATCGTATCTATCATCCTTTCCGAAGAAGATATGCCATTTATGGAAGATGGCACGCCCATTGACCTTGTTCTCAACCCCCTGGGGGTTCCGTCAAGGATGAATGCCGGCCAGATTCTTGAAACACACCTTGGCTGGGCTTCAAAGGAGCTTGGCAACAAAATAGGGGAATTGGTTGATAATTACTATAAGAAGAGTTGCGCGCCCCATGTGATAAAGGACTACCTCAAAAAGATTTTTGATCACGGAGAATTGGATAATTTCATTGAGCGTTTAAAGGACGAGGAATTAGTTCAACTTGCTGAAAAGATGAGAAACGGGGTAGATATTGCAGTACCGGTTTTTGATGGCGCAAAAGAGGATGAAATCAATGAGCTGTTTAAAATGGCAGGATTGGGAGACAGCAGGCAGGCCCTGTTGTGGGACGGAAGAACGGGAGAGCCTTTCCACCATAAGATTACCATAGGCAATATGTATTTCTTAAAACTCCATCATCTTGTGGATGATAAAATACATGCACGGTCTATCGGGCCTTATTCACTTGTTACCCAGCAACCGCTTGGAGGTAAGGCACAATTTGGTGGTCAGAGACTCGGCGAGATGGAGGTGTGGGCCCTTGAAGCCTATGGCGCTTCCTATTCTTTACAGGAATTTCTTACGATCAAATCAGATGACGTAAACGGGAGAATAAGGGCGTATGAGGCTATCGTAAAGGGTGAGGATGTGCTTGAGCCCAACTTGCCGGAATCATTTAACGTATTGGTGAAAGAACTGCAGAGTTTATGCATAAATATAGACCTTATGAAAGATGAATAAAGAAAAGCAGTGTTGAGTGCTAAAAACCTAAAACTTAAAACCCCCGCCGAAGGCGGGTAGGAGGCAAGCATTGGACGATTATTTTAGAGTTTTTGACAAACAGAAGGACCCTTTAGCTTATTCGGCGATAAAAATATCATTGGCCTCTCCGGAATTGATCGAGAAATGGTCATGCGGGGAAGTAAAAAAACCTGAAACCATTAATTACAGGACATTCAAGCCGGAGAGAGACGGGCTTTTTTGTGCAAAGATCTTCGGTCCGGTAAAGGATTATGAATGTATCTGCGGGAAATACAAAAGGATGAAACACAGAGGCATTGTATGTGAAAAGTGCGGAGTTGAGGTCATCCAGTCAAAGGTCCGACGGGAAAGAATGGGCCATATAAAGCTTGCATGTCCTGTTGCGCATATATGGTTTTTGAAGAGTATGCCGAGCAAGATCGGTACGTTGCTTGAGCTTACTATAAAAGAAGTAGAGAGGGTCTTGTATTTTGAAATGTATATTGTGATTGAGCCGGGCTCCTCTCCCTATGAATTTTGTGAGCTTATCAGTGAGGAAAAATATATAGAGGCAAGAGATAAATACGGAGAAGGTTTTCGGGGAGGTATAGGCGCTGAGGCAATGAGAGAATGCCTTAAAAAGATAGATATTGAAGAGGTAACAAAAAAACTCAGGGAAGAGATGAGGGAAGCAGCAAGTGATGCCAAGAAGAAAAAGCTTGCCAGGAGGCTCAAGGTTGTCGATGCATTCAGGGCTTCAAAAGTTAAACCTGATTGGATGATCCTTGATATCATTCCGGTGCTTCCACCTGAACTGAGGCCGCTTGTACCATTAGATGGCGGAAGGTTTGCAACCTCCGATCTTAATGACCTTTACAGAAGGGTGATCAACCGGAACAATAGACTAAAGAGACTCATGGAACTCAATGCACCGGAAATTATTATCAGAAATGAAAAAAGGATGTTACAGGAGGCGGTGGATGCCCTTTTTGACAATTCGAAGAGAGGCAGGGTTGTAACCGGGGCCAGCAAAAGGCCATTAAAATCTCTTAGCGATATGCTTCGCGGGAAGCAGGGTAGATTCCGTCAAAACCTCCTCGGCAAGAGGGTTGATTATTCGGGAAGGTCTGTTATTGTGGTGGGCCCTCACTTAAGACTGCATCAGTGTGGTCTTCCGAAGTATATGGCATTGGAGCTTTTTAAACCTTTTGTTTATAACAGGCTGATTAAGCAAGGGTTTGCAACAACCATTAAGAACGCAAAAAAGATTGTAGAAAAGGAAAGATCCGAAGTATGGGATGTCCTTGAAGAGGTGATAAAAGAGCATCCGGTGCTTCTCAACAGGGCACCTACACTTCACAGGCTTGGCATACAGGCATTTGAGCCGCAGTTGATTGATGGCAAAGCCATTCAGCTCCATCCTCTTGTTTGTCCGGCCTACAATGCAGACTTCGACGGAGACCAGATGGCAGTCCATATACCTCTTTCAATAGAGGCACAGACTGAAGCAAGGGTTCTCATGATGTCAACGAATAATATTCTCTCCCCGGCAAACGGAAGGCCTATTATTGTCCCTACCCAGGATATTGTTCTTGGACTTTATTATCTTACGATTGAACGAAAATACAGGCCAGGGGAATCGAAGGACTCCCGGGAATTTTCCATGAGTGAATTCATTCAGCATTTCAATGTGGGAAAGCTGTGCGAGGAAATCAATAATGACGCTTATGGAATAAAGCTCCAATCAAGAGACAATACAATCGATAGATTAAATGAAATTATGAAAATCCCAAATCTTCATGCGATTATCGCAAAGAAAAAGAAGCACGTGAAATTTGCGGAATATATCCAAAAGCTTATTGATAAAGTAAAGGGTTATAAAAAAAATACCGAACTGTCAGCAGAGCAACAAAAGACAATTCATGAGTTGAATAGATTCATTTTACAAACAGTCTATCCGCAGAGTTGCCCCCGATTACGGAAAAGATTTATGTTTGCAGATCCGGAAGAAGTGATGATGGCATATGAGTCCGGTGAAGTTGATCTTCATGCAAGAATAAAAGTCAGGATAAACGGCGGATTTATTGATACTACAGTGGGAAGGGTAATCCTGATGGATGTTATAGAAAATGCCCTGATGGAACTGGAAGAAGAAAAGCGGAAAAAAATGTTACACGAGATGCTCAGCATGATAAACAGGGTTATGGATAAAAAGACCATTGCCCAGTTGGTTGATAAATGTTACAGGGAGGCAGGTGAGAAGAGCACAGTAATTATCTCGGACAGATTAAAGGACCTCGGTTATTTCTATGCTACGTTGGGGGGAATATCTATCAGTATAGATGATATGATAGTACCCAGCAAGAAAAAGGAGCTTATCGACGGGGCCGAAGAGAAGGTTAAAGAGGTGCAAAGCCAGTACCAGGAAGGCCTTATTACCGACGGTGAGCGTTATAACCAGGTAATCGATATATGGTCTACTGTGACCGAAGAGATAGCAGACGAACTCATGGATGAGCTTGGTTCGGAAGAGGTTAAGGATCCGGAGGGTCATCCGATTATAGGCCCCAGCGGAAAACCGGAAAAACAGAATAGCTTAAACCCGATATTTATGATGGCACATTCCGGCGCAAGGGGAAACGCACAGCAGATAAGACAGCTCGCAGGCATGAGAGGTTTGATGGCAACGCCTTCAGGAGAGATTATCGAGACACCCATTACAAGTAACTTCAGAGAAGGCCTTACCGTGCAACAGTACTTTATATCTACCCATGGTGCAAGGAAGGGTCTGGCAGATACGGCACTTAAGACTGCAAACTCAGGGTATCTCACGAGAAGGCTTGTAGATGCAGCACACGATGTGGTGGTATCGGAGTATGACTGCGGCACCTTTGACGGAATTGAAAAAAGTCCATTGATAGAAGGCGGTGAGGTCATAGAGAGGCTGGATACGAGGGTGCTCGGAAGAGTCGTCCTTGAAGATTTAAAAGACCCCGACGGGGAGATTATTGTTAGAAAAAATGAAGAGATACGCGAAGAGCACCTCAAGAAGATTGAGGAGGCAGGATTCGAGAAAATCAAGATACGTTCAGTTCTCACATGCAGGTCAAAACGGGGTGTCTGTGTGCTCTGCTACGGCAGGGACCTTGCAAGGGGCCGGTTGGTAAGTATTGGTGAGGCCGTTGGAATTATTGCAGCACAGTCAATCGGTGAACCGGGAACGCAGCTTACTATGAGAACGTTTCATATAGGCGGTACTGCTTCGAGAAGGGTTGAGCAGTCTACACTGGAAGCACGAAAAGACGGTTTTGTCAAATACATCCACCCCGATGAACCTGACCGCAATGTAAAAGTGGTACACAACAGGGAAGGCGTTCCGGTTGTTATGAACAGGAATGGCGAGATCACCGTTGTAGACGAAGCAGGTAAGGAGCGTGAGCGGTATCGCGTGATTTATGGCGCCAAACTGAAAGTAGAAAATGGTGAGGCTGTAAAGGAAGGACAAACGTTGGCTGAATGGGATCCGTGGACCATACCGATCCTCTCTGAAGTGTCCGGAAAGGTGAAGTTCGGAGATATTTTTGAAGGTGTCACCATGCAGGAGAGCAAGGATGAGGTTACAGGTCTTTCATATAGGGTGATTGTTGAGCCGAGAGACCCCGACTCAAGACCAAGGATATCGATCAAGGATGATAAAAATAAAACGATTGTCGTACCAAGCACAACAAGCCCGGCTCGTTACATATTGCCCATAGGTGCGCATATAGTTGTTAACGAAGGCGATGAGATACATGCCGGTGATGTTGTTTCAAAAATACCGAGGGAAACGACAAAAACAAAAGATATTACCGGTGGTCTTCCGAGGGTGGCTGAACTTTTCGAGGCCCGGCGGCCAAAGGAAAACGCAACTGTGACTGAGATTAATGGGTTTGTCTCCTTTGGAAAGACCTCAAAAGGTAAGAGGGAAATATTCGTTAAACCGGAGCGGGGCGAGCCGATTAAGTACAACATCCCTCGAGGGAAACATATTATCGTTCATGAGGGTGACTACGTGAAAGCTGGTGAGGCTTTGATGGATGGTCCTGTCAGCCCCCACGATGTGCTTCATATTCTTGGAATTAAGGAACTTGCAAGCTATCTTGTAAACGAGATCCAGGAGGTATACCAGTTGCAGGGTGTAAAAATCAATGATAAGCACATTGAAGTTATCGTGAGACAGATGTTGAAGAGGGTAAGGATAAAGGATGTTGGTGATACCAACTTTATAATTGACAACGCCGTTGAAGGGTGGGTTTTTGAAGAAGAAAACGCTCGGGTTATCGAGGAAGCAAGAGAAATGGGCAGGGAACCGAAACCTGCTAAAGCGGAACCTTTATTCCTGGGGATCACAAAGGCATCCCTCATTACAGACAGTTTTATTTCAGCGGCAAGCTTCCAGGATACAACCAAAGTCCTTACGCAGGCTTCAATAGAGGGAAGGGTGGATTACCTGAGAGGGCTTAAAGAAAATGTGATTATGGGAAAGATTATCCCTGCAGGTACAGGATACTCCCGTTACAGGCACTATGATATGACAGTACTCGATAAGTCAGAAGAAGCCAGGGAAAAGTTGTCAGTGGCTGAGGTTTCTTAACTTCCTGTCTGCAATAATAGCTTCTTCGCTTTTCGGAAAAAGCTCTATAACCTTTTTGAAGATGGTTGTAGAGCTTTTTTTGTCCTTCAGATAACTGAATGCCTCTGCCTGTGACAACAGAGCCCTGGGAACCTTGTCGCTCTTGGGGTATTTATCACAGACTTCCTGGAAATTTAAAATTGCATTGTCGTAATTCTTCAAATTCATGTAGCTTTCCCCGAGCCAGAAATATGCATTGGGTGCAAGAGGCGTTTTGCTATACTTTGCTATAAAATGTGTGAATTTTGCAATTGACTCTTCGTAGAAACCTTTTTGAAAGGTATCAAAGGCCTCTCTGTATGAAGCTTCATAGTTTGCATCGTCAACGGATTGGGGGACTGGCGCTATTGGTGAATGTGCCTGCGGCTTCAGCCCGGATTTCTTTAAGGCATTTATTTCGGTCTTTGTTTCATTCCAGTATACCTGTAATTGGTGTTCCAGTTCATCCAGTTTGCCGAGCATAATCTTTGTATTGTTTTCTCTATTGTCATCCGAGGTGGATATATTGATAATCTGTTTCCCCAGGGTTTGATTATCTTTTGAAAGGGTAGACAGTTTGCCATCTGTTTCGGCCTTATAACGATTAAACTCAATATTGAGAGAATTTACGCTTTGTTGAAGTCTGGTAAGTTCATCGGTAGATGTACAACCGAAAAAACCAAACAACAAAGAAACGCATATCACATAGCGGAGAGCGGAGAGCGGAGAGCGAACCCTCGAACCCTCGAACCCTCGAACCCTTGGCCCCTGCTTTAAAGCTGCCCATTGAGTGTCTTTCGTTTTCATGTGCTCCACCCCTTATTTAATCAAATTTTATATTGGCACGTCTATTCCTTGCCCAGGCATCTTCGGTATGTCCAGCGTCAGCAGGGAGTTCCTTGCCATAGGATATTGTCTTAATTCTTCCAGCATCCACACCTGATTTTGCTAAGTAAGCCTTTGCTGCTTCAGCCCTTTTCTGACCGAGCGCTAAATTGTATTCCACTGTGCCTTTTTCGTCACAGTGACCTTCAATAATGATTCTTATGTTTTTATTCTGTTTTAACCAGTTCCCCGTTTCATTCAATTGCTGGAAATACTCATCTTTGACCACATAGCTGTCAAAATCAAAGAGGACATCTTTAAACTGTGCTGCGCTTTTTTGGTCTTTGAGGGATAAATCTCTCATTCTGTCCCGGTCTCTTCGTGCCAGCTCCTCTTCTAATACCTCACCATCTTTAAACTTTTTATCACTTTGCGAATCATATTTACCCTGCTGAATGGACTGTAATTGCTGCTGATCAGCAGGGGGTATCTGGACGGCTTTTGGTGCACACCCCATACCCACTAACACGAGCATCCCCAAAAAAACTGCTAAAAATTTCATATTACCCCCTTCTTATTAGCGTAGAGCGTATAGTGCGGATAGGAAAAAATCTCTCCGCTGAGAACTCCATACTCCTCGCTCGAATTTACGGTACGAATCTCGGTTGCACTTCATCTCCATCAGTAAATCTCAACACCCTTTTATTTTCACCATTAAACAACATTACATTTATGGTAGACTTGCCTCCTTTGTTCGACGAGTAGATGATATATCTTCCGCATGGCGAGAGGTGAGGCGAGTCGTTAATTCCGCCACTGGTAAGGACGCGTTGATTTGATCCATCAGGATTCATCGTACAAATCTCAAAAGACCCTTCGAATTTAGCAACGAAAACAATGAGATCCCCCTTGGGTGAGAAATTTGGCGAAGAGTTATAAGACCCTGAATATGTAAGCCTTTTTGTATCACCTGAAACGAGATCCCTCACAAAAATCTGTGGCGTTCCATACATGTCTGATACAAAAACCATCTTTGTGCCGTCGGGCGAGAAGGACGGAGAGGTGTATATCCCCTCGTTTCGCAGGAGCGATCTTTTGTCCTTTCTGTCCACATCAAAAGTATAAATTGTAGAGTACCTCCCCGAGGTATGCGAATAGGCAAGGATTGCCTTGTTAGCCATCCAGCTTGTGCCCACTTTCATCCCTTCTTCGCGGTCTACAAAGATTTCTCTATTGTTTTCCAGGTCAAAGACATAAAGGTTCGGTCTCCCTTCTTTGTATGAGGTATATGAGAGATATTTTCCATTGGAGGAAACTGAAGGGGAGAGACAAATGCTGCGGTAATTTGTCAATCTTTTTACATTCTGGCCATCAATATCTGCCATGTATATGTCTTTCCGGCTCCTGCTTCCCGAGGCAAAGACAACCTTATTGCTATTAATGCCTTTTTCACCGGTAATAGTGAGCAGAATATCGTCAGCCAGCCTGTGTACTACTTTTCTCCACTCTCCGGTCTGTGTCCTGTATCTCTTTGCGAGCATGAGAGAGCCGTCAAAGGTGTCATAAAGGAACGCCTCAAGTGTCAGTTCCCCATCCTTTTCCAGTACCTTTGCCTTGCAGAGCAATTCAATTCCAATGGAGCGCCAGTTGTTGAATTTTATCTCCTGTTTCTCGATACCTTCATCTGTAAGTTCTTTATCGATTAAAGATGGAGGTGCTACAATGAGAAATCCGGAAAAATCAAGGTCTTTATGCAAAAGCTCGGTCATATCCATCCTCAACCTGTCCGGTTTCTCCACTTTGAAAGGCGGTACTCCGATCGTTATTTTTTTGTAGGATTTACCAAAAACGTCGAGGTATACCTTTGCGTCGGCTAAAGATACTATAAAAAATAGACACATGCTTAGAATCATTCCTATAAATTTAATTCTTTTCATTCCTTCTCCAGGTATCCATAGTATCCATTAATGCCCTTACATGAGGCAATATGGTTTTTCCTTTTTTTGTTATAATAAAAAATGACCTTTTTAATTCTTTCAAACCATTAATGTGCAGTATCTTTACAGCACCTTTCTTCACTTCACTTTCAATAGCCATTTTTGAAATGTAGGTCATTCCGAGTCCATATTTTACTGCTTCCTTTATCGCCTCTGTGTCGGTAAGCTCTGCAACTACCTTCAAATTATCTGTTATATCGATATGTAAACGCTGTAAGGCTGAATCAAAACAATCCCTTGTCCCTGAACCGGTTTCTCTGATAACGATGGGGTAATCCCGTAAATTTTTTATGTTTATAGAGTCCGGAAAGCTTTTTGGTGCAGCAATGACAATCGTGTCGTCAAAGAGCCTTTTATAATTCAAATGCTTGCTAACATCTTTAGCCCCCACGAAACCGATATCTATTTCCCCATGTTCCATTTTTCCGATTATCTCTTTTGAATCGGAAATAATCAGTTTCACTTTGATACCGTCATATTTTTGCTTAAATATATTCAATGCCTGCGGAATGATATAGATACCAGGGATACTGCTTGCACCCACAAGGATACTTCCTGTTTTAAGTCCTTTAAAGGCATCGATTGCCTCTATCATTTCTTTTTTAAGAGATATAAATGCTTTTGCATAACGAAGAAGAAGTTCACCTGCCCTTGTGAGGGCTACGCTCCGTTTTGTCCTGTCGAGCAGCTTTATTTTAAAGTAATTTTCTAAATCTATTATCTGTTTGCTTACTGTGGGCTGGGTACGGTAAAGCTCTTCCGCTGCCTTTGAAAAGCTTTTTAATTCTGTGCACTTTACAAAAGTTTCCAAGTGTCTCAATTCCATAACTTAAAAACTATGATATATATCCTTTGAATGCAACTAAAATGATACTTTAGTATATATTAAACAAACCAAAGAAACACCTTTATGATGACAGGGCGGAAAAAACAGTGTTCCGCCATAAACGATATTTTTTTAGGGGGAGGGGGTAGCAGAAAAAACTACTCCAGGAAGCTTTCTAACCGTTTCCGTCTTGATGGGTGTTTGAGTTTCCTCAGCGCCTTGGCTTCAATCTGGCGAATTCTCTCCCTGGTGAGACCGAAGACTTCACCCACTTCTTCAAGGGTATAATCGGTCTTCTCACCTATACCGAGCCTCATTCTGATAACCTTTTCTTCTCTTGGAGTGAGGGTAGAGAGCACCTTGTCTATTTCTTCTTTCAGTGAAATACCCACCAGCTCCACAAAAGGAGAGGGGGATTTAGGGTCTGCAATGAAGTCGCCGAGCTTGGATTCGTCGTCGCCAATAGGGGTTTCTATTGAGATAGGTTCATTGGAGACCTTCATAATCTTTCTGACTTTTTCAAGCGGAAGTCCTGCTTTCAACGAAATTTCTTCAAGGTTTGGTTCTCTCCCCAGTTCCTGAAAAAGGGATATAGTCACTTTGGTAATTTTGTTCATTGTTTCAAGCACATGAACCGGGACCCTGATCGTCCGTGCATAGTCAGCTATTGCCCTTGTTATGGCCTGCCGTATCCACCAGGTCGAATACGTGGAGAACTTGTAGCCTTTTTGATAATCATATTTCTCTGAAGCCTTCATGAGGCCCATGTTGCCTTCCTGGATAAGGTCAAGGAATGAAAGCCCTCTGTTAAGATATTTCTTTGCTATATTAATAACAAGCCTCAGATTTGCCTGAATGAGCCTGTTTTTGACTACTTTCAGTCCATTCTCGATTTCGCTAAGCTCCATCAATCTCTGCCTGACAATCATTGCCTCGCCCTCGTCCATGAACTTCATCTGTCGTGCGATCTTCCGGGCTATCTCCTCGAGAATTTTCTTGTTGAGCTTGAGATTAAGCAGTGTCTCATCGATTTTATTTTCAATCGTATTCAGCTTTTTTTCAAGCTGCCTGTTGTTTTGTTCATCCGCTGCTGCCAGTTTGTTTTTTATTTCCTCTTTTTTCTCGTAAAGACTCTTTATATTGTTGATGAAGGATAAGGTTTTCTTTTTGTATTTCTCCTCATCTTTTTTTGTATAGTTCATTTCATCAATATTTTTAACCACATCCACTATATTAATGGTTTCCTTCTTTAATTGCACGCCTATCTCCAGAAGTTCATGAACTGCCTGAGACAGGTCAAACAGAAGGTTCCTCATTTTCCTTTCGCCTTCTTCTATCCTTTTGGCGATGAGGTATTCTTCATCCGATGTGAGAAGCGATACACGGCCAATATCTTTTAAATAGGCCCAGATGATGTTATCTGTTCTCTCTGAAGGAAATCTTTCGGCTTCTCCCCAATCCTGGCTTTCCTCTTCGGTTGCCTCGGTCTTCTCTTTTATTGTTTCTACTATGTCAATATTTGATTCTGAAAGAAAGTCGAATATATCCTCAATATCTTCAGGAGAAAAAATGTTATGAGGGAGAAAATCGTTGATCTCGTCGGGCGTGAGATAGCCCTTTTCCATACCCATATCTATCAGGTGCTTGATTTCAGTGAAATTCTTTATAGTCATCCTTAAACCCCAAATGAAAAGAATGCCCTTTTGCGGTAAAAAGGGCATTCATGCTTTATATGGCTAACTTGATAATATAAATTATATAACACCTATTTTGCCATTCGTCAAGGTGGCAGCACCAAGATTTCGCATTAACGCTTTTGCCAAAAAACATTTGACTAAAAAACAAATAACATATATAAAAACCTATACTATATTTATAAGGGGGTGCCTCATGTTTAAAAAAATACTCTATCCAATAGATTTTTCTGAATATACAGAGGAGATTACCAACTATGCGGTTAGTATTGCTAAAAAATATAGCTCTGAACTCCACTTGCTTCACATCATACCCAATTTAAATTATTTTACTCCCTATGAATCTTTCATGACTCCGGAAAACCTTATTGCCATCGAACGAAATATCGAGAAGGAGATAGAAAAGGATTTTAATAAGGTAATCAAAAAGATAGATGTTCCAGTCAAAAAGATTATCAAGACAGGGGTCACTTTTGTTGAGATAATTGACTATATCAAAGAAGAGGGTATCGACCTTGTGGTTATGGGGACACACGGGAGAAGCGGCATTGAACATATCCTCATAGGTAGTGTTGCTGAAAAGGTGGTAAGAAAGTCTCCCTGTCCGGTCCTTACAGTAAGGCCGAAGGGCTTGGTATTCCATATGCCATAGTTATAGCGGAGAGCGTAGAGCGGAGAGAATCTGAATAATATAGGTCCTATACGACATATAAGACCTATATTATTTACTAAACGCTAATGAATTCAGTTCCTTAACATTTTTGAGTGGAATAATTTCCATCCCGGCAACCCCACTATCTACCCCTTCGACTCCTTGCGGACAGAATATTCTATTGATGCCGAGTCTTCCACATTCCTTTAACCGGAGTTCCATGTTCACAACCTTCCTTACTTCGCCGGTTAAGCCTATCTCCCCGAAGAGACAGGTATTTTTTCCAATATTTATATCTTTGTAACTGGAAAGGATAGAGGCAGCTACAGCAAGATCTATCGCAGTTTCGTTGACCTTCATCCCCCCCGTTACATTCACATATACATCCCTGTCAAAAAAAGGTTTTCCCAACACCTTTTCGAGGATTGCGATGATTATGAACAACCTGTTACTGTCGTAGCCGAGGGATATCCTTTTGGGGATGGAAAAGTTCGTCTTCGGCGTTATTGCCTGTACCTCAAGGATTATCGGCCGTGAACCCGTTATATAGGGAAACAGAGTACTGCCGGAACCTATATTGCTGCGCTCTGAAACAAAAAACTGTGAAGGATTTTCGACGCTTATGAGTCCTTGCTTGCTCATCTGGAATATGCCTACTTCATCAACAGGTCCAAAACGATTTTTAATGGCCCTTAACAACCTGTACGGAAGCATTTTATCACCTTCAAAATAGAGAACAGTGTCAACCATGTGTTCGAGGATCTTGGGGCCTGCAATAACCCCCTCTTTGGTCACATGTCCTATAAAAATATGTGCCATATCGGCCCTTTTCATCTCCATGATCAGATTTGAAGAGACATCTTTTATCTGACCGATGCTGCCAGGAAGCATGGGGAGGCTCGTATTATAGGTAGACTGGATAGAGTCAATCACAACAAGATTATAAGGAGTTTCCCTTATGGCATGAAGAATATCCTCCAGGCGGTTCGTAGTAAGCATGGAGAAGGGTTTTTGTAAATTTAACCGTTTTTTCCTTAATGAAAGCTGTTTTAAAGACTCCTCTCCTGAAATATACAGCACATTATGCCCAAGCTCGACCATCTTTGAGGCGATCTCAAAGCAAAGGGTTGTCTTACCGATACCCGGGTCTCCTCCGAGAAGTATCGAGGAACCAGACACCAGCCCTCCCCCGAGAACCCTGTCCATCTCTGCCATGCCCAATACAATTTTTTCCTCAATAAAATCTTCATCGTTGACAATCAACGGTTTTTCATGAACCTGGGTCTCTTCTTTTTCAATCTTATACTCTTTTATTGTATCCCAGCCCGAGCACCTCGGACACTTTCCCATCCATTTATGTGTTTCATATCCGCATGCATCACAGGCGAAAACCGTTTTTTTCATTGCTATTCCATCCTGAGGTTCATCTTTAAAAACGCCAATTGATATTTCATGACTTTGACCAGCCATTCGCGTGCCCTTGGCAATTCCCTTGGGGATACCTCAAGGGTAATCATTCCATCGTAGCCCAGTCTCATCATTGTACTCAAAAGCTTTACAATCGGCAACTCCCCGCTGCCCGGAAACAGATGGCTTCTGGAGTTACCATAATCGCTGATATGCACGTTCTTCAATCTGCCTGTTTTGAAAACGGTCAAAAGTGCTGCAATCACATCGCCGCCAAAGGTAGCACAGTGTGTGGTGTCAAAGGTGAAATAGAGGTTCTTACTGACACCAAATTCTAACAGGTCTCTATAGTCGTTTAAAACATAAGGGGCAAGCATCAATCTTTTTCCTGAAAGGGGCATATTTTCGATGGTAAGCACCATATTTTCACAACCGAGCTCTTTTTGAAAGTCTTTAATCCTTTTAAACCATTTGAAAAATTGCAACTCCATGTTAAACCATGAAGGCGGATGAAAATTGACCACTTCTATATGCAATTGCCTGGCAATCTCCAGTGTCTGCAGAAGGGCATTTATCTTATTTCCCCAGGACACCATCTTCATAAACGGTGCGTGGATAGAATAAACAGGGAGGACCTGGAGGCATTC
>JAPLKD010000011.1 GCA_026388245.1 Pseudomonadota bacterium
AATTCCAATAAAGAAAAAGAAAATCGAAAGAAATACAAACATTATTGTATTGTAACGATGTCCCGGTTTTACAAACGTGAACGATGTTATCAAAGAGACAGGTGGCAATATTGGCAGCATGTATTTACTTATTTTTCCCGATGAAAGAGAGAAAAAGACAAACATCCATAGGGACCAGATGAGAAAAAATCTGATCCTGTGGTCTTCTTTGAATCGTGAAATACTCATATAAATCCCCAATGGCAAAAAAAGGCTCCAGGGGAAAAAGTCCAAAGGCAATGTAGTAAAATAATAATATATGGGCCTCTTGTGACTCCAGGCATCAAAAAATCGTACAAAGTTCTGACGGATAACATTCTCGTAAAGATATGGCATGCCTTCTTTAAGGTAGATTATCAAGTACCATGGCAGGATCGTAGCAATGAGTATTGCGATTCCGATAACAATATCCCGGACCCTTATTGCCCTGAACCTTTTCTCGATAAGCAGGAATGTTAAAACAACGGGAAAAATGAGGATTGCTGAAAGCGGTCCCTTAGTCATAAAGGCAAAACCCATAAGCAAAAAGAACAGGTAAAGAAAGCCCTTCTTTTCGGTATGATAAAACCAGAAGAAAGATAAAAGGCTGCCGGCGACAAAGACCGAAAAGATCATGTCAACCTGAAGATACCTTGCCTGCCAGTAATACAGAGGAGTACTCAAGAGGATGAGCGAGGAAAACACGGCGTTTTTGCTATCGAAAAACTTCCATGTAGTGAGAAGAAAAAATATCACTCCGGCGATGGCAAAGACGGCAGTAGAGAATCGCATGGAAACTTCATCTTTTGTAAAGGATAAGATGTTTTTAGATGCATAGGTAATATAGTAGAATAATGGTGGTTTCTCGCCGTAGGGCGTTCCATTGAGACGGGGTACGGTAAAGTCATCTTTCAGTTCTGTTACAATTTCTGCGAAGTCGCCCTCATCAGGTGCCCAGAAGTCTCTCGCCCCGAGATTACAAAGAAACAAAGAGACACACAATATGCATATAACAGGTAGTGATATTTTCATCTAACAATCTAATTTTGCTACATGGTTCTAAATAATCTTTTCAAGCCTTGTAAGGGCATCTTTCATGGAACCGGTATTTAATACATACTCACCGGCTAACGCCATCAGCTATCAGCCATGAGCTGCATTTAAAAAAAAGAAGGGTAGACTATAAGCCGGGTCTTGTTTCCCGCCTGTGGCGGGATGGCAATCATTTCTCTCGAATTCAGGTTATCCTGAACCTCATGCGGCCTACCCGGGTTAAAGGATGGGCAATCCTCGCTGCCGGTTATGGCAGCCCCCCTTTTGGCCTTGCATCGGATGGGGTTTGCCAAGCTGCTTAGTCGCCTAAGCACTGGTGAGCTCTTACCTCGCCTTTTCACCCTTACCTCGCCGGGCGGTGTCTTTTCTGTGGCACTTTCCTTAGGGTTTCCCCCAGTCCCCGTTAGGGACCATCCTGCCCTTCGATGCCCGGACTTTCCTCCCCGTTGAACGGGGCGATTACCCGTCTACCCTTTTTTATTTACTCCATTTTTTGCAAGTTTATCAGCTAATCTATTTTCTGTTCTCGGTATATATTGTATGTCAAAATTATTGAAATGTTTAATAATGGCTTTTGCCTTTTCAACATATTTGCTTAATTGGTGATTTTTTACTTTATACTTTCCCTGTATCTGATACGCCACAAGTTGAGAGTCTGTATAAATGAACAGGTCATGGACAGATGCTTCTTCTGCTTTTTGTAATGCAACGATGAGGGCTGAATACTCGGCCATATTATTTGTCATATGTCCAAGGTAAATACTTTCATTGAGTATTTCATTTCCCTTTTCATCAAATGCAATAATACCTGCCCCGGCCTCCCCTGGATTACCGGAAGATGCCCCATCAATGTATATATGCCATGCCATTATTGTTCTTCAAATTCTTCTTGAAAATAGAATATCCTGTTGCAGCTCGGACAAAGTATAAGTTGTCTGTTTTTTGTGGCCTCGATAAAAAGCTGCGGAGGAATGTTCATAAAACAGCCAAGACAGACACCGTTTTTAAGATTTACAACGGCAGTGCCTGCTCTCTTTTCGATAAGGGTTCTGTAAGTAGCTTTCAAATTCTTGCTTACAATACTCAGAAAATTGTCCCTTTCTTCTTTGAGTTTCCTCACATCTTTGTCTATGGTCTCAACCTCTTTTAACAATTTGTTCTTTTTCTGCTCAAACTCTTTTGCACTCTTTTTTAATTGTGCAGATAAATGTTCAAAATCTTTTTTGAGTTCTTCAATCTTTTCCATCAAAATCAATATATCTTCTTCTGTTTTGTCATTTGTCACTTTTGCCGTTTCAATTTCTTTAAGTAAGGCTTGGTACTCTTTGTTTGTCTTAACCTCATAAAGCTTGGATTCATACTTTTTTATCTTTTCCTTATCTATATCGAGCTCTTTTTCTTTTTTTCGTCTTTCCTTTTCCAGTTCATCTATAATTTCTTTTTCTTTTAATATTTTGCTTTTCAGCTCCTCGATTTCTTGATCCATTGCTTCAATCATCTTTGGAGCTGAAACCAACTTTTTTTCCTTTTCAATTATCTGTGTATCTAACTGTTGTGCTTCATAGATAGTTTTTAATTCGTGCTCCAATTCAGTCCCTCCAAAAATTTAAAGGGGGGTGAACCATTTGGAACACCCCCCTCAATAAATGTTATTTCATTTTTTAATATATTCATATAAAAAATATCTTTTTGGGCCCACCTGGGCTCGAACCAGGGGCCTACCGGTTATGAGCCGGTGGCTCTTCCAACTGAGCTATGGGCCCATTTTTTATAGAATAACCGATACCGTTATTCTTTGTCAAGGGCATGGAAGATTGGTGTATAAAAATTAAATATTTTCCTTTGAATTTTCGTTAATTATCTATAAAATGTTTTCAGCAAATATCCTCGAAAAAAATCTTTAAGGAGGGGCACAATATGGAAGCTTCAAAAGTAACCAAGGAAGAACTCATCGAGAAGGCAAAAAGGCCGGCACAGGATGCAATGAAGATGCATCCCTTCTACAAAGGGAAGATTGAGATTGTACCAAAATGTGTTATCAGGGATATTAAAGACTTTGCCATATGGTACACGCCCGGGGTTGCAGAGCCGTGTATGGATATTTATAGGGATCCCGAAAAAGTTTTTCAACACACCAATAAAGCCAATATGGTCGGCATTGTTACGGATGGGACAAGGGTACTTGGCTTAGGAGATATAGGTCCTATGGCAGCGCTTCCTGTCATGGAAGGCAAGGCACTTCTCTTTAAATATCTTGGCGGAGTAGATGCATTTCCTATTTGCCTTGATACAAAAGACCCCGATGAAATAATCAGAACAGTTAAGATAATATCCCCGACGTTTGGTGGAATAAACCTTGAAGATATCGCGAACCCGAAATGTTTTTATATCCTTGACAGGTTAAGAGCCGAGGCCTCCATCCCTGTCTGGCATGATGACCAGCAGGGAACTGCCGCAGTCACTCTGGCAGGCCTCATTAACGCCTTGAAGGTTGTGAAAAAGAGAATTGAGGATGTGAAGATCACCATGATCGGTATAGGTGCTGCCAATGTATGTATAACGAAGATGATCATAAAGGCAGGGGCGGACCCGAAAAAATTTCTCGTTGTTGACAGTAAGGGCATACTCAGCAGGAAAAGAGATGACATAAAATCAACCCATAAAGAAAAACTTGAATTCTGCCATATGACGAATGCTGACAACAGGGATGGAGGCATTGAAGAGGCGATGAAGGGACAGGACGTGGTGATTGCCCTTTCAAAACCGGGACCTGATACAATCAAAAAGGAATGGATAAGCCAAATGGCAGATGATGGTATAGTGTTTGTTTGTGCAAACCCCATACCCGAGATATGGCCATGGGAAGCAAAAGAGGCAGGCGCCAGGGTAGTTGCTACAGGCAGGAGTGATTTCCCGAATCAGGTAAACAACTCTGTAGGATTCCCGGCGATTTTCAGGGGCACCCTCGATGTGATGGCGCGAACAATTACAGATGGGATGTGCATTGCTGCAGCCTACGAACTTGCAAAATGTGCAGAAGATAAAGGATTGCGTGAAGATTATCTTCTCCCTACTATGGATGAATGGGAAATATTCCCGCGGGAAGCTGTTGCCGTCGCAAAGAAGGCAATAGAACAGGGTGTTGCGCGTTTGAAATTCACTGAGAAAGAACTTTTTCAGATGGCAGAGACGAAGATAAAAAGGGCCAGGGATGAAGTGGGTATTCTTATGGATAAGGGCATTATTGAGGCGTATGTAGAATAACAATGAAGAATTTAGAATTGCTAATTTAGAATTTAGAATTGACTTTAATATGGGGTGAATTATGAGAGAAATCCATGTAGATAAAATAGTTTCTGCTATAGAGAAACTATTTATTGATGCAAACTACAACCTCTCCGACAACGTTTTAGATGCATTGAGTAAAGCAGCAGAGAGAGAAGGATCTCCTGTCGGCAAAGAGGTTATCAAAGAGTTGATTATCAATGCGAATCTTGCCAGGGAAGAGCACATACCTATTTGCCAGGATACCGGGCTTGCAGTAACGTTTATGGAAATTGGTCAGGATGCTCATATTGTTGGCGGGTCACTGGTTGATGCCGTTGCTGAGGGGGTAAGGAGAGGATACAAAGATGGATATTTAAGGAAGTCCTGTTGTGATCCTCTTACAAGGAAAAATACAGGTGATAATACGCCGCCTATTGTTCATACAAAAATCGTTCCGGGGGATAAAATAAAGATTGTAGCTTTGCCAAAGGGCGGAGGAAGCGAGAATTATGGCGAGGTAAGAATGCTTGTTCCTTCTCAGGGCAAAGATGGCGTAAAATCATTTGTACTTGATATGGTAAACAAAGGTGGGCCTAATCCGTGTCCGCCAATTATTGTTGGTGTTGGTGTTGGGGGCAATTTCGAAACCTCCGCCCTTTTATCAAAAGAAGCCTTAATGGTTCCCCTCGGCGAAAGAAGCAATGATCCTGTTATTGCTGCCATTGAACTGGAACTTCTTGATGAAATAAACAAAACAGGCATTGGCCCGCAGGGTTATGGCGGCACTGTCACCGCACTGGATGTGCATATTAAAATGATGCCATGCCACATAGCATCGCTCCCTGTAGCTGTGAATATACAGTGTCATGCGCACAGGATTAAGGAAGTAATTATATAGCGTAGAGCGTAGAGCGTGGAGAAAGGCCGTTTGCTGTCCGCTGAACGCTATCCGCCAAAAGAATGAGGTGAAAAATGGAAATTAAAAAAATTACAACTCCACTGGAAGATAGTGTTATTGAAGGGTTAAGGACTGGCGAGAAAGTGTTTTTAAGCGGGTATATATATACCGCAAGGGATGCTGCCCACAAAAGATTTATCGATGCTTTAGAAAAAGGTGAGAAACTTCCTCTTGATATAAAAGGACAGATTATTTATTATTGTGGGCCATCACCGGCTCCTCCCGGCAAAGTTATAGGAGCATGCGGACCAACTACCAGTTCGAGAATGGATGCCTATTCACCAAAAATGTTATCTCTGGGGCTTAAAGGAATGATAGGCAAAGGTAAGAGGTCCCAGGCGGTAAAGGATGTAATAAAGGAGTATAAAGCCATATATTTCGGCGCAACAGGCGGGGCAGGCGCTCTTCTTTCAAAAAGCGTTGTTTCATCTGAAGCAATTGCGTACGAAGACCTCGGGCCGGAAGCGGTCGTGAAACTTGAAGTGAAGAATATGCCGTTATTTGTGATAAACGATATACATGGAAACGATTTGTATGAAGCAGGTATACAACGTTATAAGAAGTAGGCCTCCATATTTTATTTTGACATTTTAAGACAAATATTTTAAAAGAAAAAAAGCATAAGGGGTCAGGATGGGAGAAATACGCATTGGTGTAGTTGGTGTTGGTAATTGTGCGAGTTCCCTGATACAGGGGCTTAATTACTACTCAAAAAAGAAGGATGAAGTAATTGGCCTCATGCACTATGAGATATGTGGTTACAGACCTGAGGATATAAAGATTGTAGCCGCCTTTGATATTGATAAGAGAAAAGTCGGAAGACCCATCGAAGAGGCAATATTTGCAAATCCAAACTGCACAAAAGTAATTGACAAAGATATTCCTAAATCAAATGTATCTGTTTCCATGGGCCATGTCTTAGACGGTGTTTCTCCGCATATGAAAGAATACCCCGAAAACAGGACTTTTGTTTTATCTGACAAAGAACCGGAAGATGTAGTCTCGGTGTTGAGGGAAAATAACGTTGAGATACTTGTCAACTATGTACCGGTTGGATCCGAAGATGCAGCCCGTTTTTATGCAAAATGTTGCCTTGAAAGCGGGGCAAGTCTTGTAAACTGTATCCCTGTTTTTATTGCTTCAGATAAGGACTGGGTTAAGAAATTTGAAGAGAAGAAAATACCTATTGTAGGTGATGATGTTAAATCTCAGATAGGCGCCACAATTATTCACAGGGCACTTGTAAAATTATTTGATGACAGAGGGGTTAAAATAGACAGGACGTACCAGCTCAATACTGGCGGGAATACTGATTTTTTAAATATGCTTAACAGGGACAGGCTTGTTTCAAAAAAGATTTCCAAGACTGAAGCAGTCCAATCGTCGTTAAGTATACCTATTTTGTCAGAGAATATTCATATAGGGCCTTCTGATTATGTTCCCTGGCAGAATGACAATAAGGTATGCTTCATAAGAATCGAGGGCAGGATTTTTGGAGACATACCAATAAACCTGGAACTCAGACTTTCCGTAGAAGATTCACCAAATAGTGCCGGTTGTATGATAGACGCTATACGATGCTGCAAAGTTGCAAGAGATAGAAAGGTCGGAGGAGTGCTGGAATCCATATCGGCCTATACAATGAAGCATCCCCTTAACCAATTCCCCGATAATGAGGCCAGGGAGATGGTGGAGGCATTCATAAAAGGCGAAAGGGAAAGATAGGCATCGCATGTGATTAGTGCAAAGATAGGCCATGCCCTTGACCCTGTATTCCTTAAAATTTACTCTCTATTCTTTAAAAACAAAGTTATAAACCCCAACGTTTTTACTATAGCGGGAATGGTCTTTGCGATCATCTCATCTTTCTGCATAGCCTTCGGTTTTCTGCTGTTTGGCGCCATCTTCCTCCTTGTTTCAGGGTTTTTCGATCTCATGGACGGAGCTCTGGCAAGAAATACCGGCAACGTCACAATATTCGGAGCTTTTCTTGATTCTGTTCTTGACCGGTATTCAGACCTTTCCATTATGTTTGGTTTGTTTATATTTTTTGCAATGCAGGGCGATATCCTCTATGCTATTCTGACGTTCTTTGCTTCCATAGGTATTGCAATTATTCCCTATGCCAAGGCAAGGGCAGAGGCATCTTCCATCCAATGTAACACCGGCATACTGGAAAGACCTGAACGGTTAATAATATTGTTTATCGGATTGCTTTTTAATCTTTTACCTTATGTTGTTATAATCCTTGCAGTGTTAACCCACGCAACGGTTATTCAAAGGATTCTCTTTATAAAGAAAAGTACTGACCCCTGAGCCCTTTACTTTGCTGTCATATTGTAAATCTCTTCTTTCAGTAAATCCTTAGCCATTTCTTTTGGAATATTATTTTTTATGACAACGCCTTTTGAGAAGAGCATGGCTTTGTTTGCGCCAAAGGCAATTCCAATATCCGCCTCTCTGGCTTCGCCTGGACCATTGACTTCACATCCCATGATGGCAACGTTTAAGTGCCCATCAAAATGGTTAATTTCCTTTTCAAAATTATCAACTATTTCCATTAGATTTGTTTTACATCTTCCGCAGGTCGGGCATGATATAATATTTATTCCTCGTTTTCTGAGCCCCATGTTCCTCAATATATGGTAGGCCGCATCAACTTCATAGACAGGATTGCCGGTCAAGGAAACCCGTATGGTATCGCCGATGCCTTCGTAGAGAAGTATCCCTATACCGAGAGCGGATTTAATAACACCTGAGAAAATTGGTCCAGCCTCGGTGATTCCGATATGGACGGGATAGTCAGATACTTCTGAAAATTTTTTATGGGCCTCTATCGTCTGAAAGATGTCTGATGCCTTCAATGAAACCTTCAGTTCGGTCCAACCCGAATCTTCGAACATTTTTGTATAATAAAGTGCGCTTTCAACCATGGCATCTGCGTTTGGTTTCCCATGCTTTTTCAGTATTCTCTTCTCTATGGACCCGACGTTGATACCTATTCGCACAGGGGTTTTTGTTTCTTTTGCACAACGGATGACTTCTTTTACCTTCCTTACGCTATTGATCGTGCCAGGATTTATCCTTATGGCATCAATGCCCAATTCCATGGCCTTGAGTGCAATCTTGTGGTTGAAGTGGATATCGCCAATTAAAGGCATACCGATCTCTTTTTTAAAAAAAGGAATAATTTTGCATGTATCTTCCTGAGGCAGTGCCATCCTTATCAGCTCACATCCGGCCTTTTTCAACTCTCTTGCCTGATTTAATGTTTCCTGAATATTATCCGGGTCTGTTTTGAGCATTGATTGAACAACTACAGGGTTGTTTCCCCCAACCGATATTTTACCGATTTGGATTTTTTTTGTCTTTTTTCTTTCCATTTACACAGTCCTGTATTGATTTTTTTTAGACTATTTCATATTCACAATATTTCTGCCAGCGAATCAATTGTATACCTTGCATTTATTGATTGTCAATGTGAGAATGTGTATTGTGAAAAGTTATATGTAATGAATTGGACAAGTACACCCTTGCATTGTAAATTATGGAATATTATCACTGCAAAGGATAAAAATTATAATTTTGGATGAATATGAATATGGAGTATTTAGCGATGAGTGAGCTTTCCAGACTCAAACAGAAAATCAGTGAACTTGAAAAATCCGGGGCTGAACTGAGGCGTGTTGAAAAGGCTTTAAGGGAAAGCGAGGAGCGGTATAGGTCGCTTATTAAACAATCGTCAGACGGGGTCTACATATTTGATCCGAATTCAGGGAAAATCCTCGAGGCAAATAATCAGTTTTTAAAAATGCTTGGTTATTCTGAAGATGAGATTTTGCACCTCTCGATGTACGAAATTGTTGCATTGGACAGGGCAACCATCGACATAAATATCCAAAAGGTATTTCAGAACAGGGAATATTTATCCGGCTTACGCCAGTATGTATCAAAGAATGGCAGCCTTATTGATGTGGAGATAAGTTCCACGTTGATCAGTTATGGCGATTCCAATGTTATAATGGTTAATGTTCGAAATGTCACGGGGCGGTTAAAGACGGAAAATGAGCTTAAAAAGCAGGCAGACAGGTTAAGAGAACAGGCTGAATTGCTCGATATTGCAGAGGATGCAATAATTGTGAGTGACATCAGCGGGGCAATTATATTCTGGAATCATGGTGCCGTGGAAAGATATGGATGGTCAAAGGATGAAGCCTTTGGTAAAAATATTCATGAACTCCTAAAAACGGAATTCCCTGAACCGTTTGATAATATAAAAATGAAATTATTTGAAGTTGGGCGCTGGGAGGGCGAACTTACTCATAAAAGCATGGAAGGAAAAAGGATTATTGTTGAAAGCCGTTGGGCTTTAAGAAAAGATGTAAACAATAATCCAGTTGCCATTATGGAGATTAATAATGACATCACAAAATATAAGCAGGCCGAAGAGGCTTTACAGAAGGCAAAGGATGGGCTTGAACACAGGGTAGGGGAGCGAACCGCTGAATTGAGAGGGGCCAACGAAAGACTTGTTCTTGAACTAAACAGGCGAAAACTTATCGAAGAAATGCTCCGCAAAGGGGCCGAACGATATAAGAACCTGTTTGAAAATTCTCCTATCGGTATTTACCGGACCAATCCTGATGGTCGTATACTTATGGCAAACCCGACCCTCGTGAGGATGCTCGGCTATAATTCCTTTAATGAACTGGCATCATCCCCTTCAAAAAAGGCAGATTATGAGCCGACGTATCTGAAAAAGAAGATCAAGAAGAGGCTTGAAAAGGGTGAGCGGGTCAGGGGTTTTGAAGCAAAATGGAAACGCTATGACAATACGGTTATTCATGTACGGGAGAATGCAAAGGCAATCCGGGCGGCCGATGGGACGATCCTCTTTTATGAAGGTACTGTTGAAGATATAAGCGAGCAGAAAAAGGCTGAAGAGAAAATAGATTCCTATCAAAAACAACTGCGTTCTTTAGCCTCTGACCTGTCTCTGGCCGAAGAGCGAGAAAGACGTCGCATAGCAACAATACTCCATGACCATATCGGTCAGATCCTCGCTATTTCAAAGATAAAACTCGGCGCACTGCTGGAACTGGCAAAAACAAGTACTTTTTCGCGCCACTCCAAGAGTCTATTTAGCGAGCACAGCGAGCGAGAGGAGGAGGCCGGGGCACCCGCAAAGCGGGTCGTGGCTTTGCTTGTGGAGGGGGCGACCCCCTTACGGGGACAGGCGCAAGCCCCTTTTATAGACAATTTAAAAGAGGTTCGTGAACACATAGAGCAGGCAATCCGTTACACAAGGTCACTAACTTTTGAGCTCAGCCCGCCGATCCTCTATGAATTGGGGCTTGAAGCTGCGCTGGAGTGGCTTACGGAGCAGGTCCATGAGCAGCACGGCATCCAGTATGAGTTTGAAAACGATAACCATCCAAAACCGGTAAGCGATGAAATCCGTGTTTTTCTCTTTACCGCCGTCCGTGAACTGCTTGTGAATGTAGCAAAGCATGCGGGCGCACAAAAAGTTAAGGTCACAGTCAGGAGGATAGGCGATACTATTTCAATCCATGTTGCCGATGATGGGGTTGGTTTCAGTGTCTCCAGGATGAATTCCTATCTGGATAAAAATAAAGGGTTTGGACTTTTCAGTATTCGGGAGAGACTGAGTCATTTAGGGGGACAAATGGATATCCGGTCACAGAGAGGACGCTCAGCCAGAATTTGTCTTGTAGCGCCTCTCGCACCTGAAATAAAAAAAAGGGGAATATAATATGAGTACAAGAATTCTTTTAGCCGATGACCATAAAATTATAAGGGACGGTCTCCGGGCTTTACTGGAAAAGCAACCGGATATGGAGGTTGTAGGTGAAGCCCAGGATGGGTTGACAACCATAAAATTAGCAAAGAAACTGCTGCCGAATATTGTTATTATGGATATAGGGATGCCCGACATGAATGGTATTGATGCAACGAGACAGATCTTTTCAGAGACACAAGGGATAAAGGTGATAGCCCTTTCCATGCACTCCGACAGAAGGTTTGTCCTTCAGATGTTAAAGGCAGGCGCTTCCGGATACCTTTTAAAAGACAGCGCCTTTGAGGAGCTGGCATTGGCCATAAAGACCGTCATGGCTGGGCAGCCCTATTTAAGCCCCAAAATAACGGATGTGGTTATCAAAGAGTACATTGTCTCTCTTCCAAAGAATGAAGAATCAGTTTTCACAAAAATCACGGTAAGGGAAAGGGAGGTGCTCCAACTCCTTGCAGAGGGAAAGGCAACAAAGCAGATAGCCGCATTTTTGAATGTAAGTGTTAAAACCATAGAAACCCATCGCCAGCAGATCATGGAGAAACTTGACATTCACAGCGTAGCGGAATTAACCAAGTACGCAATCAGGGAGGGTCTTACCTCCCTCGAACCATAAGTAAAGACAGCTCAAGCCGATCAAGCCGATCAAACAGCTCAAGCAGCTCAAGCCGATCAAGACGCTCAAACCGTTTGAACCCTTTTAACCCTTTGAACTATTTGAACCCTTCTCAGGTTTTTCGAAGATTAAAATCAGGAATTTCCTGATTGTTACCTCAATGATAATAAATTATCGTATACAAAATACTATAAAGTGTTATATTGTGAAAACATTCTCTTGACAATATACCCTGATAATTATATGAAATACGAAACAAAAAAACCTTCGAGGAGGCAGGCCTATGATGGATAAATGGACATTCGGATTAACCATGCTTGTAGTCGGGATGGGCGGAACAATCGTAACCCTCATTCTTTTCAGTTTTATCATGTCGGCTTTGAAAAAGATTTTTCCGTACAAAAAAGAAGAGTAAAAGGGAAGGAGGGAAGGTAAATGATTGATGCAATGTTAGGCGGTTTATCCGGACTTATAGCAGGTTTTGCAGCGCTTCAATGGTCAAATGCGTTAATGATGATAATCGGTGGAACTCTCCTTTATCTCGGCATTAAAAAAGACTTTGAACCGTTACTTCTCGTTCCGATTGGTTTCGGGTGTATTATTGTGAATGTTCCTCTTGCAGATCTTATGGAAAAAGAAGGCTTTCTCAGGACCCTCTATGACATGGGTGTTATAACGGAATTGTTCCCCTTGCTCATTTTTGTCGGTATCGGGGCTATGACGGATTTCAGGCCTGTGCTTGAAAGCCCCTATACTTTTCTATTGGGGGCAGCAGGGCAGCTCGGTATATTCCTGGTACTTCTTATTGCCCTTTGGATGGGTTTTCCCTATAACGAAGCTGTCACCATCGGAATCATAGGCGCCTGCGACGGGCCAACAGTTATCTTTGTAGCATCCAAATATGCAAAGGAACTGCTTGGTCCATGCACGGTTGCGGCATACTCGTATATGTCATTAGTGCCGGTGCTTCAGCCGCCGATTATGAGGATGCTCACCACAAAGAAAGAACGTGAGACTATCATGAAGACACACAAGAAGACGGTGTCAGATACCACAGCCCTCCTTTTCCCTATTGTCATCACCGTAGTGGGCGGACTTATTGCACCGATGGGTTTACCGCTTCTTGCAACGATTATGCTGGGCAATTTCATGAAGGAGTCCGGTGCAGTTGCCAGACTTACCAAGGCATCTGAAAATGAGATAGCCAACATCGTTACCTTGTTTCTCGGATTATCAATCGGCGCTACAATGAACGGACCGTTATTTATGAAACCTACAACTTTAATTATTCTTGCACTGGGTCTTTTGGCCATATGCCTTGACACGGTGGGCGGCGTACTCTTTGGAAAGATACTTTATTACGTGACAGGTGGAAAGGTTAACCCCTTGATCGGTGCAGCCGGCATCTCTGCATTCCCTATGTCTGCCCGCGTAGTCCAGAAAGAAGGTCAGAAGTACAACAGAAAGAACTATCTCCTTATGCATGCCATGGGCGCTAATGCAGGCGGCCAGGTAGGTTCTGTCATGGCAGCAGCGGTTATGCTGTCCGTGTTGAAAGGCATGGGAGTCATTTAAAAACAGTTATGAGTGTTGAGTTATGAGTTATGAGTTATGAGTGATAAGTTATGAGCAAAATATTACTCAGAACTAAGAGTCCAAAAAGAATCTACAGGCAGGGCAAATAATAAATTTCAATGGGCGGTTTGTTTTAACCGCCCACTTTGTTATATTTAAAAAGTAAATTTTAGGGGGTATACGGAGATGGATTTTCTGCAAATAGCGGCAAGTGTCATTTTTCTCGCCAGCATAATTCTTGTTATTACAGGCTGGATTGACAGTGTTATCGCGGCCCTCCTGGGGATCATTCTGATGATCTTTGCGGGCGTGTACAGCGATATTGATGCGTTTAAAATTGTTGACTGGAACGTTATA
>JAPLKD010000225.1 GCA_026388245.1 Pseudomonadota bacterium
ATAAGAAGCTTAGCCTGTCAGACCTTGTCAATATTACCATAGAGAACCTTCCCCTTGAAAAAGTAGCATAATAGTGAACCGCTTCTCCGCCTTTGTCTCTGCTGTGAACTGTGCCTGTACCGGAGCGCCTTTGTCCGGTGAACCGTGAACCGTGAACCGTGAACCGCCTATCCTGCCTTTCACCTTGTCCCGCCTTCGGCAGGATTGAGGCTTACACCTTTCACTGCCTTTATCCTTCCCCTTACTCAACTCACTTAACTTACTCAACCGCCTTCCCCTGCCTTTTTCACCTTTCACGCTTATCTGTCAGATACATCCTCAGCCTTTCAACCCTCTCCTTGTTGCTGCGGTAAAACGGCAGGAGCTTCTGATATTCCTTAACCTTGTTTATGTCTTTAACCTCCTCAACGGCAATGTCTTTTTGGAGCCACTTCCTTACGTTATGAAATGCACCGATAAACAGGATACCGTTTTCCCCTTCCTGAAGCGTATCGTTTATCTGTTTCGCAATAAATTTATCCCTTTTATCTAAAAGATTGTTTTTGGTGAGCTTATACTTCATGGCTGCATCGAGCTTTTGCGCCCGGCTTTTTGCCTGCGTTATCCTGAGAATCCAGTCACGTTCCTCCCTGACGAGGTTAAGATCTTCTGTCTTTACAAGAATAGCGCCTTTCCGGATGAGTTCCGAGACAATCTGATAATTCCGGCTGCCTGTCTTAACGGCTTCCTGCACTATTGTCATTCCTAATTCTCCATCAGCCACCATGCCGTCCTGGAATACCTTAAAACCTGCCACCTCAATGGAATCAAAATGGCCGGCTATGGCATCCCAGAAACCAAGGACTGTTTCCTGGTGCCTTTTCCAGAGTGTTTCCCCGAATTCCCTGAGCGCTCTTTTTGCCATATCCACGCCCACGGAACCGAGATCCGCCTCTGTATGGATAATGGGAATATAGAGTAAAGTGCGCATAATAAACCTATGAAAACAGGAGTCAGGAGTCAGGAGTCAGAATTGAACCATAATATGCATTAAGTAACTTGCTGACTTCTTCAAGTTTGGATAATAGTTCTTCACTATTGCCATATCCCAATTCATCTGCCAGAATTAAATAATACCGGCACTCTTCAAGGGACCCCTGGGCTATATTCATAAACCTCCCTTTGTCTGCTTTAGTCTTCTTTTTAAACCCTTCCGCTATGTTTGCAGGCACTGATATTGCGGCACGTCTAAACTGTTGCGTTAATCCATAAATCTCACTCTTTGGAAATTTTTCACTATAAATATAAATACTTAACACTAGCTGATGTGCCTTTTGCCAGACAATCAAATCTTTAAATGTCTTTGCTTTCTCTCTTAACATTTTTCAGTCTCCTGTCTCCTGACTTCTGTCTCCTGTCTTCTGTCTCCTGTCTCCTGTCTTCTGCCTCATTTCACCTTTGCTTCCAGCCGCTTAATCCTCTTTTTCAATTCTTTTGTCTCGTCCTCAACGGCTTTTGCCTTTTTGCCATCTGACAGATAAGGGTCCTGCTGCCACCAGTTGATCCCCATCTCCATCGCCTTATCAACAGATGCGATGAGCAGCCTTATCTTGATGGTTAAAAGTTCAATGTCGGCAATCCGTATCTGGATATCACCCGCAATAACAATCCCTTTGTCCAGCACCCTCTCCAGTATATCGGCAAGATTGGTAGCCTGTGTTGCGTGCATCATCTGTTCAGCCATAACACTCTCCTTCGTACATCGTCGTTCGTCGTTCGTACTTAGTACATCGTTTTAAAACACTATGTACTATGTACTATGTACTATGTACTATGTACGGTTTCACTGTCTTCATCACTATTCACCTTGACTCCTGACTTCTGTCTTCTGACTTCTGACTTCTGCCTTTTCTCACATCAAATCTCCCAACGGGCCGAGGTTCAGGTTCAGTTCTTCATCTTCAATGCCGAAGATTGCCTGGATTTCCTGCATCTTCTTCTTTACCGCCTTCAGGCTTAATCCGAGCTTTTGAATCTCCACCGGAGAAAGCGTGCCCTTCTTTACCCTTCTGAATGCCTCCTTCTCCATAAGCTTTCTTATCAACTCGACAATGGTTAAAATGAGCTTTGCCAGGCCCTGCTCTGTTTCCCTTGGACTGTCTGCATTAATAAGCCTGGGGATGTTTTCTTCAGCCTTTTTTATCTCTTTCTGTAATTTTTCAATATAAGCCTTGTCTTCTTCGGTCAATTCTCTTTCAGGGCCGCCGGGGCTTCTCCCGGATAACTCCTCAGCCTTGGAAACTGAGGTGAGGATAACCCTTAACCCCAGAAACACAAGGTCTACATCGGCTACCCTTATCACCATATCGCCGTTGATCACTGCCCCTTTTTCCAGGACCTTGTCCAGCACATCAACCAGCGTCACCCTTGAACCTGCGCCTCTATCCCTATCGCGTTTATTTATCAAGACTTCCCTCCGTTTGTAAAATTAAAAGGAGGCCAGGGGCCGCTGTATTCAAGGTGGAGTCCTTTTGCTTTAAGGTCCTCATCTATGTCCTCAAGCGCTTTCTTGAATGAATCAACCTTATCTGCGTGGACTAAAAAGGCTGCATTGAGGACCATTCTTTCTGTTTTGCCTGTCATCTCCCTGTCAAGAATCTTTGTTTTTACTGATTCTGCTGCTTCTTCCCCTAATTTTCCGAAGAGGTTATCTGACATGACGTCCAGCTCTTTGTTTACTTCATTGCAAACAGTCTCTTTCAACTCTTCTTCCATAAAATAGGCCATGCCTTCCGGCATTGAAGCCATTTCCTGCTCTTTCAACCGTATGTCTTCATTTTTTTCTTTAACCATCAATTCAAATCTTTCACTATCCATAAGGTATATCTTTACACTCCATTCCTGTTTCCCCCGAATCTTATTCAACAGCCTCCTCATTTTTGCATAGTCCCTGTCAAGGGTTTCTTTCAGTCCTGCCTTATCTTTAAAGATGATGCCGAATCTCATGGGGATTACATTCACAAGCCCGTCGGCCCCTCTCATGGCTTCTTCGATAACGTCTTCATGGATCACGGCCTTTTCCTTGATCCAGTTAAGGTCCTCCACGGCCTTCTTCTGTATTTCTTCGGATGTAAATTTTAATAAGGAAACCCTGCTGATAACGGCTTCCAGTTCGCGGTGGATGATGGTAAAAATTTCTCTTTTGCCATCGATACCTCTTGTGTGGAATCCCGAAACATCTTCGGTTTTTTCTCTTATGCAGTAAAGGTATAATCCGTCCATGCTCTCCGCTCCTTTAACCTTTCACAGATGATTAGATGTTTGGATGATTGGAAGTTTAGCTAACCCTCTAACCTTCTAACCTTCTGTTTTTGCTATTCACTTTTCACCTTTCACCTTTCACCTTTCAGCCTGCCTCTTTTGCATTCATCCTTTCGTATGACTGAACTTCCAGATTTTCATCAACCTTAATCTTATAGATGTTGCGATCCTTCACCTTTGTTGACAGTCCAATAGATTTAATGAATGAACTTTCTTCATAAACCTCGATCTCCCCTTCCCATCCTTCGGGTGTCTTTGCAATGCTTATAGCCTTAGCGTCCTCCACCGAAAGTGTCCTTTTCAAAAACTCACTCATCGCCCGGGCAGCTTCATCAATATTTGCCATGTGTTACACCTCCTTTTAAATACAGTTCAAACGGTTCAAACGGCTTAAACGTTTCATCCAGAATCTTCCTCTCCGTGAATTGCATTTAACCGTTCAAGAAGTTCCTTTTCCTGTTTTGTATATGTCTCTTCATCTATCTCATCCAGTTCAAAGCGTAACTGCAATTCCATGAGCCGTTCTTTTATAAGCCCCTCATCCGACATCTCTCTTTGAACCATATCATTAATCTTGTCGCTCAGCCATATAAGGCCTTTTAACGGCGAAAGAACTATATCATCTACAATAAACATCGTATCCCTTCTTTTTTAGGGTTCAAGGAGTCGAGGGTTCCAGGGTTCGAGTGAATTCCTCGGCTTCTGACTTCTGCCTTCTGTCTCCAAATCCAGTTCCTCGCTTCACGCTTCACCTTTCACAGATGATTAGATGTTTGGATGATTGGAAGTTTAGCTAACCCTCTAACCCTCTAACCTTCTGTTTTTCCTGCTTTTCTCTTTACCCTTGGCCCCTTGGCTTCTGTCTTCTGTCCTCTATCCTCTATCTTCTGTCTTCTGTCTTCTGTCTTCTGTCTCCTGTCCTTTTCTCTTTACCCTTGACCCCTCGGCCCCTGTCTTCAATACTCCTCCGTCCTGATCGTCAGATTCACAAAATTAAAGGGGGGTATCTTTCCCACGTATTTGAACCTGACCGTATCGCCTTTTGACTCTGCAAGCTCGTTGACCCTTGTATCAAACATGGGTTCATCCTTCTCATGTACAAGAAACGCGGCATTGAGTATCATCATCTCACCGTATGCCGGATTTGTTTTTGTTTCTATTGCCAGAGGAGACAAAAGGCTCAGGATGGAATCCTTGCATGATTCCCGCTCCTCCTGAAGAGCACCCTCGACCATCTTTCCTATTTCCATACGCTGATAGTGCGTCTTCTCAGGAGGCAAACCCGTTAATTTATCCTTGAGCTTCCTGATTTCGTCGTTTTGTTCGAGGATATGCCTGTAAACCATATCTTCCTTAAAGATGGCCTTGATTCCAAGCTCTTTCTTGTTCTCCAGGCTCTCCAATAATGCCATAAACCTGTCGTATTCCTTTTCAAGGATCTTTTTCACCTTCTCTTCGTCCTTTGCAATCGTGCAGAACCTGACCGGCAAAACCGTATGGGTTTCCATTACCTCTTCGATGACCCGTTCATGGGGAATCAGATTCTCACGGGCAACAGGATATTTTTTGACAGGCGATTTGCTTACTACAGCCCCGAGACCCTGAAAGGATAGGGTGTATACATCGTCGCCCCTTCCGCCGATGCCTATGGCGCCAAACGACAGGGGTTCCTTTGATTCGATTATGCAGTATATGTATATGCCTTCTTCCACTTATTCCCTCTCTGCGTTAGCTCATAGCTCATTGCTCATAGCTGATAGCAAAGGCATTAAAACCGTGAACTGTGAACCGTGAACTGTGAACCGAATGATTCTCATTCACTTCTCCCACTCTTCCTGATAGATGGTGACATTGACAAAATTATAAGGGGGTAGGGGGCCCACGTACAGAAACTTCATCCTGTCTTTGTGCGTTTCGCCTAACTCCTCCATAATGTTGTCAAATTCCTTCTCTCTCCCCTTGCTTACTAAAAATGAGGCATTGATAAACATCTCGTCCCCCATGGTGTTACTCAGCTTGTAATCAAAGGCTGAGGCCTTTAAGGCGTCAACAATCTTTTCCGCTTCTCCATCCTTTTTGTTCTTTAAGGCAGCCTCAACGAGTTTGCCCAGCCCTACCTTTGCCTGTATATCCTTTTGTTCTGCGTCCCTTTTCAGCCTTCTCTTTGTTTTTTTGATCTCTTTATCATCCTCTGCAATCTCCTTAAAGATACCGTCCATATCCTTCCACAACCCCTTAACCCCGAGTTCCACCTTGTGATCCATGTCCCTTAGCAGATTCTTGAATTCCCCGTACCTCTTGAACAGGAGGCTACGTATCTCATCGGTGTTTGAGGCAATAGTGCAGAACCTCACCGGCAAAACAGCATACTCTTTCATCACCTCTTCAATAACCTTTTCATGGGCCAGAATATTTTCCCGGTTGACCACAAGCTTCGTTAACGGGTGACTGCTGATTACCATTGCAAGGTCATCGGCCCCGATAGTGCTTACCTTATCGCCTCTGCCCCCGATGCCGATGGGACCGAAATCTCTGTCCTGTTTTGTGCCT
>JAPLKD010000074.1 GCA_026388245.1 Pseudomonadota bacterium
CATATCTGTGTAGCTCAAACAGCACTATATGCATTGCCTGATTTTAATGTTCACGTAATAAGTGATGCCGTGTCGTCACGGACGCCCGAAAACTGTCATGTTGCTTTAGAGAGAATGGGTCGTGCCGGAGCAGTTATTTCATCTACCGAGATGTTTATCTACGAACTCCTCCAAAAGGCCGGGACTGACGAATTCAAGACTGTACTCCAACTCGTGAAGTAACGGTATTCGCTGATTGCTGAAATGTTTATTTCTGAAAGTAGACGAGATCGGTAGGTGAAAAGTTTCCACCCTTTTTGATTTTTGCCCAGCTTGCATCTACGCCAAACAACTCAGCCACCTCAAGTTCACCCTTAAAGCCGCCCTTGATCATACCAAGGGGGGTTTTTGTTCTGGCATCTATTACCTGCTCACCTATAGAGTACACTTCAAGTGTGCTGCCTTTTTCTAAACCGGATAATCGGCCTGCATTTATGTAAACCTTGCCGTTTTCGATGGATGCAATTCGTCCGTGCCAATCCAATGTCAGTATGGCCTTGAGAAGATCTTCTGCAATAATCTCGACAGACAGGTCAATGGCCTTCATTTTCGACTTTTCCGAACTCATGTCGCCTCTCTCTCTTGTGAGAGAGATGGGGTTTCTCCCTGAAAGCTGCTTCAATATAGTGCTTGTGTCGGTATTATAAACCTCGAGAGATATTTTCGACATCGCGAATGAGGTTTGCCTTTCTTCTTTGCCTTCTATTTTTGATGAGCTCGTGTAGACATCAGAAAGCGCCCCCTTGATAACGGCCTGAATGCCATAAAGCTCATTCAGTATTTTAAGATTAGCCGGATCAGTGAGCACGCCCTGAATATTTAAAACATTAGGATCAATACAAATTATTGCATTTGTATTTTCAAGCCTCGATATGAGCCTTTTTGTGGCCAACTCACCGAGACCCTCTTCTTTGTAATTGGATTGATCAACAAAGGGCATTACGATGACCCTTCTCTTCATTTTAGGTGACGGGTAATTAAAGGCAATTAGGGGAAATGACGGCATAAAGCCCATCCCGGAAGGCATGGCCCCCATCTGTTGCGGGTAGACCATGTATGGCGCAATTCCTTTCTTTTTGAGATCTTCTTCAAGCTTGGCAATCCGCTTTTCCATCTCGTCTCTTTCTTTTTTCGATGCGGTGCCTCCCGATAGCAAGGCCTCACCTATACGAGGGGTAAATTGATCCTTTCTTGTCCAAACATACTCTGGATCATAAGGCGTGAGCATATATCTCCTGTTGCTTGCATAAATATACTCCACACCATCGATCGCTTTTATATCGCCTGGCTTGGGGTCTTTTTCCTCTATTTTTTCTATTTTTTCAGCTTTTTTATCTGTTTTTGCTGTTTTTTTGGTGCCTGTGTCTTTGGGGGCAGCAGCATCATCCTTCTTTTTTGTAAAAGGCAAATAACTGCATGAAGCGAATATGAAAATTAATAAAAGCAGAAAAGTTTTACGCATTTCGCTGATTATAAGTCATACTTAGCAACAAAGTCAAACTAATTAAAAGATTGTCTCGCCACCGCTTTGCTTGGTGGAGGTGATGGGATTCGAACCCACGGCCCTCTCGTTGCGAACGAGATGCTCTCCCTCTGAGCTACACCCCCATTTTCCATAATACTATTCTAACTCCCTCACAATATCAAGGCATTTGGTGACAATTATATGCCTGCGGTGTTTCGCCGTCATTCATGAAACGAACTACCCTGCGGCAAGCAACGGTGTATCAAAGAAAAGGTAAAAGCATGAAAATCATCTTGAAGCAAACTTCGGGGTATATACCCGCGGGGAAATTAATTCGGTAGACACAGAGCTAAACGGGGAAATTGAAAAAAACTAAGTAGGTCCCGATGAACGCATATCGTGTATCGTGTATCGTTGTATTAGATGTTCAATATGTTCTTTATCGTCTGTTTCAACTCGCCGGTATCTGCCGATTTAACCACATACGCATCTGAGATCCAGCTCGAAAAATCCTGTTTGAACTCTCCATAGGCAGAGCACAAGATAACTGGCTGTTCTTTAATCATATTTTTTATCTCGTTTAGTGCCTGGATACCATCCATCCCGGGCATCTTAATGTCCATAACGATAACATCAAATTTTGTGCCCTTTACTTTATCGATGGCTTCAAAACCATTGGAAGCCAGTTCCACCTGGTACCCCTCCTCTTCAAGCTCTTCCTTGAAGAGGAATCGAATGTTTTCCTCATCATCAACTACCAATATTTTTATACCATTCATAATAGCTCCTCTCTGTTTGTATGATTTTTTACAGGAAGATAAACAAAAAACGTTGCTCCCTTCCCTACCACATTTTCAATTTCAATTTTCCCGTCGTGATTAAGGATAATTTTATTCGAGATGGCAAGCCCCAAACCCGTTCCCCTCTCTTTCGTTGTAAAAAACGGGTTAAAGATATTGTCTATCACAGAAGGGTTTATCCCTCCGCCCGTATCAGCTATAGAAACAACCACAAACTGTTTGTTGTCCATTATTGTTTTTTCCGTATTAATTGTTATTGTTCCTTCGCCATTCATGGCTTCGTGGGCATTGATAATAATATTGATAAAAACTTGCTTAATCTGCTGAATATCGCAGGGTACGGATGGCAGATTTTTATCATACATTTTTAATATCCGCATGTGGTCCCATGTTGTATCGGATGAGAAGAGGTAAAGGACCTCGTCAATGCAATCATTCATATTACATGTTTCGTCAGGCACCGGCGTATCTTTTACGTAATTTAATACATCGTTGAGAATAGACTCCAGTCTCAAAACCTCATTGGTTATAATATCTATGTACCTGCTTTCAGTTTGATTCATATGCATCTTTTTTGCAAGCCTCTTCGTAAAACCACCAATGACTACAAGAGGGTTTTTAATTTCATGCGCTATATTTGCCGTCATTTCTCCAAGGCTTTTGAATTTTTCCTGATTGATTATTCTTTTTTGAGCATTATTTAAATCTTTTATAACGTCCTTCAGTTTTGTGTTTAACAGTGTATTTTCCAGCCCGTTAGCTATATAGTTTGCGAAAGTGTTTATAAGGTACCTGCTGTTCTCCTCAAAGGCATAGTCTCTCTGCGATCTTCCGCCGCAGATTGTTATCGTTCCGAGAATCCTGTTTTTCGACATTATGGGCGTTGCATAAAGGGAGTATTTTGAAGAAATATCGTCTTCCGCCTGGCCATGGTTCCTCAGTGATACCGTCTTTTTCTGCCGCAAGGCTTCCTGTTCTAACTCGTTTACGTAATTTTCAATTGGCTGGTCCAGAATTCCATACGTATATCTTTGAGGTTCAGCCCTTAAGAAAACATGATCTAATTTTATTGTTACGAATAGTGCATTGAGTGACTTTGCAATAATCAGTCCAATGTCTTTTAATAGGGCTTGCGGTTCCGCGTTCGAGGAAAGTATCTTGCCGAGTTCCGAAAGGGTTGCAAGCTCGCCGATCCTCTTTTTTGAGGAAAGGAGCAGATCGTTTATCCTTAACACACCGCCTATCTCGCGCGAGATTATGGAAAGAAGGATCTTTTCTGCGTCTGTTATAAAACGCCTGCCGGAAGAGCACAGAACCAGGACACCATAAATATAGCTGTCGTCTGACAAGGGGAGGAATGCAAAGGCTTTGTATTTTTCAACTAAGCTGTCAAGTTCCGGATAAAAAAGACAGCCAAATCTTGGCGGTATGTTTTTGTTGTTATAATATTGCGGTATTCTTTTCTGGGCTACGCTCCCGATAATGCCTTCACCGATATAACACCTATACCTGTCTAAGATTTTATAAAGCGTGCTTTTTGGGTTTTTGAACTTGCAGGTAAGCCGTTTGTCCTGGTCAGAAGTAAAAACAATCGCCTCATCAAAATCCATACCCTGGGACATTGTGCTGAGAACTGCTTTAATCCTCGACGTTATTTCGAGGTTCGAATGTGATACTTCTATGATATTCCCAAGAAGTTCAACGGGATTCATGCTTTTCAATAGCTTTTTTATATAATTCTAAATACTCTTTCGCTGATCTTTGCCATGAAAAATCTTCATTCATGCACCTTTTGACAAGAGAGCGCCAGGCATCTTGTGTATTATATATATTCAACGCCCTTTTGATTGCGTCGAGCATTTCGTCTTCGGAGTATTTGTAGAACTTGAATCCTGTGCCTTTGTTGGGCTCTTCTGTATAGTCTATGATCGTATCCTCAAGGCCGCCGACGCCTCTCACAACTGGCACGGTTCCGTATTTCAAGCTGTACAACTGGTTCAGGCCGCATGGTTCATACTTTGAAGGCATCAGGAACATGTCTGCGCCCGCTTCAATAAGATGGGCAAGCCCGTTATCATAGGCAATCTTGATCCCAAATGAGCGTGGAAATTTTTTGGATAATTCTGTGAAGATGTCGTGGTATCTCCTCTCCCCTGTCCCAAGAACAACGTATTGAGTTCCGTAAGACAACATTTCTTCAAGCGAAGAGGCGATAAGGTCGAAACCTTTCTGATCGGCAAGTCTTGATATGGTAGCTATGAGGGGGATATTCCCGTTGGGTGGTAAACCAAAGGCCTCCTGAAGTGCTTTTTTGCATAGCCCCTTGTCTTTAATATTACCAGCGTTGTAATGTGCCGGTATATAAGGGTCTTTGTCCGGGTTCCAATCCTCGTAGTCAATCCCGTTGATGATACCGAAAAGGTCTTTCTTTCTTGTCCGAAGGATACCGTCGAGACCATCTCCAAATTCTTCCGTCTGGATTTCTTCGCTGTATTTTTTGCTTACTGTGTTGATTATATCTGAAAAAACTATCCCGCCTTTTAAGAAATTAATCTTTCCAAAATATTCGAGATAATCCGGTGTAAAATATTCCCATCCGATATTCAGAAGGTGCAGGTCATACTGCCAGAAAATACCCTGATACCCAAGGTTGTGGATAGTAAACAATGTTGCAATGTCTTTTAAAACAGGGTCGTCCTTGTATGTTGTCTTTAAAAACACGGGTGCCAAAGCCGTCTCCCAGTCATTACAGTGGAGAACATCGGGAACAAACCCTGTTACCTTAATAGCCTCTAAAACGCTTTTTGCAAAAAAGACAAATCTCTCTGCATTATCAAGATAGTCACCATCGGGTGTACTGTACAGATAATCCCTGTAGTAATATTCATCCTTTTCCACAAGGTAAGCTGTTACGCCATCATATTCGCTTTCGACAATCTCGCCGTCAACAAACCCCTGCGATATGGGACAGGAAAACTTATAATTCTTGTATCTCATGGGAAACCCCTGCTCCTCAATGTTCTTATGCTTCGGCAGGATAACCCTTACGTCTGCACCCATTTTTTTTAAGGTCTTGGGAAGTGAGCCGGTCACATCAGCAAGACCACCGGTTTTTATAAAAGGAAAAATCTCAGGAGATGCTATCAAGACATTCATTGTAACCTCCTAAATATTGGTTTCTTTAAGGTATGCTGTAGCCTCTTCAGGTGGTGTGGGGTTTATGTAAAAACCAGTTCCCCATTCGAACCCTGCCATTTTTGTCAGCCTTGGTATGATTTCCATATGCCAGTGATAGTGCTGCATATCACCATTACCAAATGGTGTTGTATGGATCATAAAATTGTAAGGAGGTGAATTAAGAACCTTATCGTATTTTTTTAAAATAATTAAAAGTATCTCGGAAATATCATAATAGTTGTCCACCCTTTTATGGAAGGCAAAATATGGCTCGTGCTTCTTTGGCAGAATCCATATCTCAAAAGGAAATCGGGATGCATACGGTGAGAGTGCAATAAAATTTTCATTTTCTATGACTACCCTTACATTATCATCTTTTTCTTGTGCTATTATGTCGCAGAATACACATCTGTCCTTATATTTATAATAGGCCAAGCCACCATTTATTTCTTCCGTAACTCTACGTGGAACAATTGGAAGGGCTATCAGTTGTGAGTGTGAATGATCAAGTGAAGCGCCTGCTATAGAACCATGATTCTTAAAAACCATTACATATCTGAATCGCTTGTCATTCGCCAGATCGAGAACCCTCTCCCTGCTTGCAATAAAAACGTTCTCTATGCCGTGCACGTCCATGCCCGACAAGGTTTGCCCGTGGATTGGCGTTTCCACAATGACCTCGTGGGCACCGACACCATTCATTCTGTCATAAAGCCCAACACCTTCTTTATTGAGATTCCCTTCAATCCTCAGGACAGGAAATTTATTCGGGACCACCCTCAGTGTCCAGTTAGGGCTGTTCGGTGGTGCATAGTCAGTCCTGACGGCATACACCTCAGGAGGCGTCATGTTTTCGTTGCCTGGGCACAGAGGACACATCCCGGCCTTTTGGGGTGGAGTTTCCTCACCAAAAAAAACTGGCCTTTTTCCTCTTTCTGTTGAAATAATGACCCACCTGTTTATAATAGGGTCTTTTCTGAGTTCTGGCATACATGTCTCCGTCTCTTATATCTATAGCTTTGACTTGGTGTCCAACACGTGGTAAGTAATGCGTCGATGATCCCCATAAAAGATAATATACCGTCTCGAACCTTTCCCATTATAACAATAGGTGTTATCTTTGTAAATATATTAATTTTTTTGTGGCAGAAGCTTGCTTTTGGGGGCATCGATAGCCAGACCATATATAAGTATTATGGTCTGGTCCCGCAGGAATTGTCTATGGCAATAACTAACCGCCACGAATTACTGCCTTACAATATATTAACGATTTTTACATCCATGTTTCTCCACGGCGGTATTTTTCATTTAGCAGGAAATATGCTCTATCTCTGGATTTTTGGTAAAAACGTAGAAGATGCCGTTGGCCATAAGAAATTTGTTCTCTTTTATCTTCTTTCCGGCATTACTGCAGCTATTTTTCAGTTTTTATACGATCCGTCCTCGAACATTCCCATGATTGGCGCCAGCGGCGCTGTATCGGGGATACTCGGCGCATATCTTCTTCTTTTCCCTTACGCAAAAATAAAAACCGTGTTGTTTATAATCATATTTATAAAAGTTGTTGAGATTCCCGCCATCCTTCTCCTTTCTATATGGTTTCTCGTCCAGCTTCTTTTCTCAAACGGAGAAGGCGTTGCATGGTATGCGCATATTGGCGGTTTCATTTTCGGGTTGCTGTCGATCAAGCTTTTTCGGCCCGCTGTTCATCCAATAGCTCGACGAAAATAACCCCCGGCATTTCACGTGAAACATAAAACATTGTAACCATGAAAGCGCTTCTCATTAACCCGTACATCTATGACTTTGCTGCATATAATTTCTGGTCAACCCCTATGGGCCTGCTTTATCTTGGAAGCGTGTTGAGAAAAAACAGCATAGATATAAAACTTATCGACTGCCTCAGTGTAGTTGAGGAAAAAAGAAAGGCGGACGGAAGGGCGCCTTTTATCAAGGAAAAGGTCAGAAAACCGGAATCATTAAAAGGCATAAGAAAAAACCTCAGGAGATATGGCATCTCCCGTGAAAAACTCGATGAAGAACTTGGCCATGTTGAATCGCCGGATCTCATTCTTATCACCTCCATAATGACATACTGGTATACCGGCGCAAAGGATGCGCTGGAGATTGCCAGAAAACGCTTTCCATCATCAAAAATTGTGTTAGGCGGCATATATCCCTCTCTCTGTTACGAACACGCGAAAGTCGCCGTGGAAGGGGCCGATTTAATCGTTAGAAATAATGAGGCAGAACGATTCTACGGGTTTGTGGAGCGAGAGTTTGGCGTTACCTTGTCGTTCAAGCCGTCTATGTATGATTTTGATGCGCTTCCGTATCCGTGTTTTGATTTATATGACAAAATACACTTTGTCCCGCTCCTCACTTCCTATGGGTGTACGTACAGGTGTACATTCTGCGCAACCCCGTATATGCACCCCGGGATTGTCAGGAGGAGCGCAGGGAGCGTTATCAATGAAATCGTATACTGGCACGATCGCAGCGTTGAGAAATATGTAATATACGACGATAACTTCCTTTACGGGCCAGGTCTCTATGCAAAGCCATTACTGAGGGGCATCATAAAACTCCCGTTCCCGATAAGCATTTATAACCCCAACGCACTCAATGCGTCGCTCATAGATGATGAGTTGGCGAATTTGCTGTTAGTTGCCGGCTTCAAAGAGGTAAGAATCGGGCTTGAGGCCATTAATCCTGATATACAAAAATCCCTCGGTGGAAAAGTAAACCAGAGTATCTTCGAAAGGGCAGTTGGTTTTTTATTAAATGCGGGTTTTACTCACGATTCAATCGGCGCTTATATACTTGCAGGTCTTCCTTTCCAGAAATGGGAGGATGTAAAGAACGCCATAGACTACCTTGCGGGGTTAGGGGTGAATGCCCATATTGCCGAGTATACGCCCATTCCACATACACCCCTTTTTGAAGAATTTTATCCCCTTGCCCGCTATCCAATAGCAGACGATCCGGTTTATCAAAACAACGCCCTGTTTCCGTTTGCCTGGGAAGGGTTCACTGATAAAAACCTGCTGTTCCTGAAACAGTACGCGAGAGAAAAGAACGGTTTGGTTGATAAATCCAAGTAATGATGTTAAATATTTATTCAATATGCGAGAGTGGCGGAATTGGCAGACGCACTGGACTTAGGATCCAGCGGGTTACACCGTGGGGGTTCAAATCCCCCTTCTCGCAAATCAAGGAAGTGCTTCTTGGCCGGGAAAATTTATAGGTGCTTTTGTAAACCGCATTAATCAAAACCAAACCCTTTTTCACGAAACAACTTAAGGCACGCTTCTGCTGCTTCTGCATCATAAAGAATCCCTTTATTTCTTTCTATCTCCTTTAGGGCTGCTTCGATTCACAGGACTGGCCGGTAAGGCTGATTGAATGTCATATTTTCACCCACCTCGGCAGCAGCCAATATCTTTGCTTCGGGGATAATGCGACTAGCTGAAGGGCCCCGGGAATAGCCTGGACCATCCATCTTTTCGTGGTGCTGAAGAATAGCAGCGGCGGCAGGGCATGAGAATTCTATTGCTTTTGTTATGTCCTTGCCCGGCCCCGGAGTGTTGCCGTATTAACTGTATTTCAATCATACTGAGACCAACTGGTTTACAGAGAATTTCTCTCAGGGACAACTGCCTTGCCTATATCATGGAAAAGCCCCATAACACGCATCCCCTCTATTTCATCTTCAGAAAAGCCCACGTTGCAAGCAATGGCTGACGCAAGGCGCGCCACTCTTTCCGGGTGTCTCTCCGCATAGATGCCCAACAACTCTCCTAATGTCGCCAGGGCGTTCACCATTCCAACGAGGGCTCTCTTTACATTATGAACGCCTTGCTTTACGGCTTGTTCAACCAGTTGTTCTGTTATTACAGGCTCCTTTTCCATATGCCAAAATTAGTGGGGCGCAATCCTCGTTTCAATGGCCTGGGGTTCGCCTGTCAGGAATGGCATGATTGAAGTGCATCCCGAAATGGTTAATAGCCCCAGACACACGAGAATTACAAAAACGTATTGTCTTGTCATTGTATTTTAAGCTCCTTATTTTTGCATCTCAATAAAGTTCTGGAGCAATCGAAGGCCCGCCCCCTGGCTCTTCTCCGGGTGAAACTGGCAGGCAAAGAGGTTGCCTTTTTGAACGGAAGAGGCAAACTCGGCCCCATAATGCGTCTTTGTTGCCGTTACGTCTTCTGCAGGCCTGCAATAATATGAGTGGACAAAATAAAAATATTCGCCGTTGTTGATCCCGCTGAAAATTGGATTCTCCCTTTGAATCTCTATGCTGTTCCAACCCATGTGCGGCACCTTGGTGTTGCCTTTAAATCTCGGGACATCTCCTTTGATTATCCCCATGCCTTCGATGCCCGGCGCCTCTTCGCTCGACTCGAACAACACCTGCATCCCCAGGCATATCCCGAGGTAGCGCTTATCGTTCATTATCAACTCTTTTATTACATCAAAGAGGTCGAACTTCTTCAGGTTCTCGATGCATTTTCCGAAAGCGCCTACGCCCGGGAGCACGATAGCGAGTGAATCTTTAATTGTCTCTTTGTCCCTTGTGATCGTTGCGTCGCCGCCCAACTTCCTGAAGGCATTGGTAACGCTTCTCAGGTTCCCCATTCCATAGTCAACTATCGCTATCATGTTTTAGCTCTCAGCCCCCGCTTTTAGCCCTTAGCTCCACGCCTCACGTTCTTTGCCCTTAGAGCATTCCCTTCGTTGACAGTGCACCCTTCAGCTTTTCGTCTTTTGTTACGGCCTCTTTTAATGCCTTTCCAAAGGCCTTAAAAATCGCTTCAACCTTGTGGTGCAGGTTTTCACCATAGAGCAGGTTGACATGGAGCGTTATTTTTGCCTCATTTACAAAGCCCTTGAAGAACTCTTTTACCACCTCGGTGTCGAAAACGCCTATTTTCCCCTGAAGGTCGGCCCTCCACACGAGGTTGGGTCGCCCGCCCATATCTACGGCAAAGACACAGAGCGCTTCGTCCATGGGAATTATCGCAGAACCATAGCGCTTAATGCCCTCAAGGCTTGTGAGCGCTTCTTTTAGGGCCTTGCCCATGGTAATGCCTATATCCTCAACTGTGTGGTGATAATCCACATCCGTGTCCCCTTTGGCATCAAGGGAAAGATCGAAAAACCCGTGTTTTGCAAACAAGTGGAGCATGTGGTCGAAAAAGGGGATACCGGTTGATATTTCATAGGAACCTTCCCCATCAATGACCCATTGCACTTTTATTGTTGTTTCTTTTGTTTTTCTTTCCACCGAAGCTTCTCTTTTCATGTTTCCCCCTTTATTAAAAACTTCTTCTTTTTTGTCAGTTTTATGCCTTTTGCCTTTAACTTAACACTTAAAACTCATAACTTAACACTGCCTTTACGGTATTACCTTGTTCAGCGGATATTCAACAATCCCCTGTGCGCCTGCCCTTTTAAGGTCAGGTATGATATCCCTTACCGTCTTTTCGTCCATAATTACTTCAAGCGCCACCCAATCCTTGTCAGACAGGCTTGATACCGTTGGTGTCTGGAGAGAAGGGAGAATTTTTACCACATTTTCCAGCTTTGCCTTGGGTACGTTCATTTTGAGACCCACCTTTTCCTCTGCAAGGAGCGCCCCTTTAAGCAATATAGTGATGTTCTCCATTTTTCTCTTCTTCCACTCATCCTTCCATGCGCTTCTGTTCGCTATTAATACCGTTTCTGATTCGAGGATTGTTTCTATGATTCTCAGATTATTTGCCCTCAGGGACGCACCGGTTTCGGTAACCTCAACAATCGCATCGGCTAAGAGCGGGGGCTTTACCTCTGTTGCGCCCCACGAAAATTCAACGGAAGCATCGATGCCCTTTTTCTTAAGGTACCGTTTCGTAAAGCCTACAAGTTCCGTTGCAATCTTTTTACCCTTCAAGTCGTCAATGGTTTTTATCGGAGAATCTGCCGGAACTGCGACAACCCACTTAACCCCTTTGAACCCCACCTTTCCGTATCGTAACCTCACAAGCTCAACAACCTTTGCATCCTGTTCGAGCACCCAGTCATATCCTGTAATGCCCATGTCGAGAATCCCGTCCTCAACATACCTTGCCATCTCTTGTGCCCTTATAACAAGCCCTTCCAGTTCGGGGTCGTCTATAACGGGCACGTATGACCTTTCAGGAAGTTTTATGGTATAGCCGGCATTTTTAAAAAGCTTGAACGTGGTCTCCTGTAAGCTCCCCTTGGGCAATCCGATTTTTAACTTCATATTACAACCCCTTTCTCGCTTTTATCGATTCGCCGTGTGCAAAAAGACCTTCAATCCGGGCCAGCTTCACGGCCTTGTCTCCGTATTTATTTAAAAACTGCTTATCTATTGTAACAAGTACCTTTCTTTTTGTAAACCTGTCAACAGATAATCCTGCTGTAAATCTTCCAGCGCCACCGGTCGGCAGAACATGGTTTGTGCCGATATAGTAGTCGCCCATTGCAACGGGGGTGTGGGGGCCTACATAGATAATGCCGGGATACAAAATCTTTTCTGATATACTCTCGTCGCCGATAAGTTCCATGTGCTCAGGGGCAATCCTGTTTATCGCATCGGCAGCCCGGTCTATGTCCTTATAGTGCACAAGAAAGCCGTTTGTCTTGAGCGCCCTCTCTATCACGTCCTTCCTTTCGTTAGTAACGATAAGTCGCTCTATGCTCTTCATGACATCATATATATGCTCTCTGGAAGGTGAAAATAATCCGACAGTGGCCATTTCGTCGTGTTCCCCCTGAGAAAACATATCCCATACCACCGCATCGGGAGAAAATGCATACGTACAGAGCACAATGAGTTCTGTGGGCCCCGCAAGCATGTCTATGCCCACCATACCGTAAACATCCCTCTTTGCCTCGTCAACATAAGCGTTCCCCGGACCAACGATCATATCCACCTTCGGTATGCTCCCGACTCCATAAGCAAATGCATAAATGGCCTGCGCCCCGCCTATTCTGTAAATGTCCTTCACGTTTAAGAGCATACAGGCAGCCGCTACGTAGGGATTCAACACGCCGTCGGTTGTTGGGGTGGCAACAAATATCCTTTTCACCCCTGCTGCCTGTGCAGGGACAACGCCCATAACCAGGGAAGAGGGGTATGCCGCCTTGCCGCCCGGGACATAAACCAATGCGCTCTCCACGGGCACAAAGGTCTCCTTTACTACAAGGCCCTTCCTCTGGTAAGTCCTTGCGCGCCCGCCCTGGGATTTGTGGTAGGAAACAACATTCCTTATCATGCTGCGAAGGACGTCCACATCTTTCTTTTTTATCCTGGCTGCTCTCTCTTTCAGTTCCTCTTCTGCCACCTTCAGGGGGTAGGCCTTTCTCCATCCGTCCCATTTTCTCGAAAATTCAACGAGGGCACGTTCTCCTTTTGCCATTATTTCGTTTTTCACCGTTTCAACGGCAGCCCCTATGTTCTGCTTTTTTTTCTCTCTTCCTTCGATAATGGAGGCTATAAACTCGTCAAATTCCCGATCAAGATCCCAGATCTTCATCCTTCCTCCTCTCGATTTTTGCACCGAGCCCTTTCAGCTTTTCTTCTATCGATTCATAGCCCCTGTCTATGTGGTATATCCTTGAAACCTCCGTGGTGCCGTATGCGGTGAGTCCTGCCAGAATAAGAGATGCGCTTGCCCGCAGGTCTGTAGCCATAACCCTTGCACCGGTAAGCATTTTAATGCCCTTTACAATAGCGGTATTACCTACCGCCCTTATGTCTGCCCCCATTCTTCTCAACTCTGCGGCATGCATCATCCTGTTCTCAAAGATTGTTTCGGTTATAGCGCTTGCGCCCTTTGCTGTGCTCATCAGGGCCATCATCTGTGCCTGCATGTCTGTAGGGAATCCCGGGTAGGGGGCTGTCCGTATGTCTACTGCGTTTGGCCTCTTTTTCGACATTGATGCCCTTATCGTTGACCCGTTCTCGGTAATATCCATTCCCACTTCTCGCAACTTTTCAATAATTGGCTGTATGTGCGAGGGAACACACCCCTCAATCTCTATATTGCCTCTCGTTATGCCACAAGCCACGAGAAAAGTGCCCGTCTCTATTCTGTCGGGTATGACTTCATAGTCACAGGGTATTAGCTGATCCACGCCTTTAATCTTAATAATCTCTGTGCCTTCTCCTTCGATTTTTGCGCCCATCCGTTTCAGCATATGCGCCAGGTCAACAACTTCCGGCTCACGGGCAGCATTTTCAATGATGGTTTCCCCTTTTGCCACAACGGCCGCCATCAACACGTTTTCGGTTCCGCCAACAGTGGTCTTGTCAAAATGAATCCGTGCGCCCTTAAGCTTTTTTGCTGTCACGTCCACATATCCTTCTCTCAGCCTTACATCGCAGCCCAGTGCTGAGAGTCCTTTTAAATGTAAATCTATAGGTCTTTCACCTATGGCACAACCACCAGGATATGATACGGTTGCCCTGCGTAAGCCCCCTATAAGAGAGCCGAGTACCAGAACAGATGCCCTCATTTCTTTTACAATTTCATAAGGGGCCATATGGTTCGTCAGGTCTCTCGTATCCACCTTCAACGAATGTTCATCTGCCCATTCTGTGGCCCCTCCCAGCAGCGCAATGAGTCTCGTCATGGTGCGAACATCCTTCAATCGCGGAACGTTGTCAATCCTGTACTCGCCCTTTTGAAGAATTGTTGCAGCAAGGAGTGGCAAGACGGCATTTTTCGACCCGCTTATCCTCACGGTACCCTGTAATCTTTCTCCGCCTTCTATGACAAATTTATCCATGATCCTATGATTACCCTTTCCTTTCCGCTCAGATCTAATTTTATCTCCGCTTCAAACCCTGAACATCCTAAAGCTTTTTGTATATTGACAGCCTGTGTGGCGCCGCCAATCTCACACAGAACGTGCCCGTTCCTTTTCAAATAATGCGGAAGGTCGTCTATAAACCTTCTATAGATTTCAACGCCGCCTTCGCCCCCGTTAAGTGCAATTTCGGGCTCAAAATCCCGCACATCACGCATTAAGGCATTCCACTCTTCGGAAGGAATGTAGGGGAGGTTCGCAAGAATCAGATCAAATTTTGTGCTTTTCTGAATAGCGCTAAAAAGGTCGGAACAAACAAGGCTGGCACTGTCTGACACATCTAACAGCAGTGCGTTCTTTTTTGCCACACACAATGCGTCCGGGGAAATATCCACACAAATTACGTTGTGCCTGGTTTTTTTTGCAATGGTTAAACCGATGGTGCCGGGCCCCGTGCCCATGTCCAGCAAAAGAAGGGGGCCCTTCCTTGCCCTGATTATCTTCAGGGCCCCTTCAACAAGCGTCTCCGTTTCCGGTCTTGGTATAAGAACTCTTTCGTCCACAAAAAACGCCTCTGAAAAAAATTCTTTTTCTTTCAGTATATAGGCAAGGGGGGTTCCTTCCCGCCTCGACTTCAAGAGCCTTTCTATCCGGGAAGCTTCTTTTCTGCACACCTCCCTCTCATAACCCGCAAAGACCTCTTCTTTACGTATTGAAAGGGCATGGGCAATGATACTTACAAGGTCAAGCATTGTAACATCTTTTTCTCCAACAACAATGTCCCTGATTCGCAACGACAATTACCCTGCTTTTAAAGACTCCGACTGAAAGTGGGCAACGAGCGGGTTTACGATGTCTTCAATGTTTCCATCTAAAACGTTCTGCAGTTTATAGAGTGTCAAGCCGATTCTATGGTCTGTGACCCTTCCCTGGGGAAAATTATACGTCCTGATTCTTTCGCTCCTGTCGCCGCTGCCAACCTGTTTTTTTCTCTCTTCAGATATTTCCAGTTCCTTCTCCGTTTCCATCTTCTCTTTAAGCCTTGTTCTCAGTACCCTGATGGCCTTTGACTTGTTCTTGTGCTGGGATTTTTCGTCCTGGCAGGTTACCACAAGGCCCGTCGGTATGTGGGTTATCCTCACTGCAGAGTCTGTGGTGTTCACGTGTTGCCCTCCAGGCCCGCTTGACCTGAATACATCAATTCTCAGGTCCTCAGCGCCTATGTTTAATTCCATCTCCTCGGGTTCGGGCAGAACAGCCACAGTCACCGCCGATGTGTGGATTCTTCCATGGGCCTCTGTAACGGGGACCCTCTGCACCCTGTGAACACCGCTCTCGTATCTGAGTTGGCCGTATGCATCCCTGGCCTCTATCACCACAACAACCTCTTTAAATCCGCCAAGGTCAGATATGCTTGCAGCCATTAATTCGGTCTTCCATTTCATCTTCTCTGCAAATCTCGTATACATTGTAAAAAGGTCTTTCGCAAAAAGCGCTGCCTCTTCGCCCCCGGTGCCCGCCCTTATCTCGAGAAAGGTGTTCTGAACGTTCTTCTCGTGCCTGCCCAACAATCTTCCCCGCAGGAGGGTTTCAAGCTTTTCCTTGCCTTCTGATAGCCGGTTTGCCTCCTCTTTTATGAGGATCTTCATTTCTTCCTGCGTTTCTGATTTAAGCATTTCAAGGGTCTTCTCTTCTTCGTCCTTTGTCTTTTTCCATTCCCTGAAAGGTTCAACAAATTCTTTCAGTTCCGCATATTCTTTTGTGAGTTTTTTATAGACCTCCATGTTGACAACAGCCTCCGGCTTTGCCATTTCATGCTCTATCTCTTCGTAGCGCCTTTCGGACTCTTCTAATTTCTCGAACATCAGGTGGTTTTTTTGCCGTACCTCTTCTCAAATTTCTCCACCTGCCCGGTAGAGTCAAGCCGTTTTTCCTTGCCAGTAAAGACGGGGTGACACTTTGCACATATTTCTACGCTTATCTTTTCCCTTACCGACAAGGTCTCAAAGGTGTTGCCGCAGGCACACTTAACCATTGCCTTCTTGAGGTTTGGATGTATCCCTTTCTTCATGTTACGCTCCTTTGCTCATGGAATATATAAAGTCTTTGTTTGAATCGGAATCCGCCAGTTTTTCGATTAAAAACTCCATGGAGTCAACCGGGTTCATGGGTTGTAATACCTTTCTCAAAAGCCATATTCTCGATAAGTCGCCGTTTTCTATCAGCAACTCTTCTTTTCTTGTTCCTGATTTATTAATGTCGATGGCAGGAAATACCCTTTTCTCGGCAAGTTTTCTGTCTAAATATATCTCCATGTTGCCCGTTCCCTTAAATTCTTCAAAAATAACCTCGTCCATCCTGCTCCCCGTGTCTATCAGCGCAGTTGCAACGATGGTAAGGCTACCCCCTTCCTCGATATTCTTGGCCGCCCCGAAAAACCTTCTCGGTTTCTGCATGGCCGACGCATCAATGCCGCCCGAGAGAATCTTTCCGCTCGAAGGAACCACCGTGTTGTAGGCCCTCGCAAGCCTTGTGATGCTGTCCAGGAGAATAACTACGTCCCTTTTGTGCTCAACAAGTCTTTTCGCCTTTTCTATAACTATTTCTGCAACCTGAACGTGCCTTGTTGCCGGCTCATCAAAGGTTGAACTTATTACTTCACCATTTACAGACCTCATCATGTCCGTAACTTCCTCGGGTCTCTCGTCAATGAGCAGGACGATGAGAATAATCTCCTTGTGGTTGGCGGTTATGCTGTTCGCTATGTGCTGAAGAAGCATGGTTTTGCCTGTTCTTGGCGGCGCCACTATGAGCCCCCTCTGGCCCTTGCCGATAGGCGTAAAAAGGTCCATAACCCTTGTCGACATATTGGTGTTGTTTGTTTCAAGCACCATCCTTTCGTTGGGGTATATGGGCGTGAGGTTATCAAAAATTATCTTGTCCTTTGCAACGACCGGGTCATCAAAGTTTACTGTTTCGACCTTTAGAAGGGCAAAGTATTTCTCGTTGTCTTTTGGCGGTCTGATTTGACCCGATATGGTGTCTCCTGTCCTCAGGCCAAACCTTTTTATCTGTGATGGGGAGATGTATATATCGTCAGGACCGGGCAGATAGTTCGAGTCCGTAGATCTCAAAAATCCAAACCCTTCCGGGAGTATTTCCAGAACGCCTTCACCGTATACGGACTCGTTCTTGTCCACCATTGCCTGTAATATGGCGAATATCAGTTCCTGTTTCCTCAGTCCTGATGCGTTCTCTACGTTCAGATCCTTTGCAATCTGTGTAAGCCCTCCGATCTTGGTTCTCTTTAAATCATTAAGGTGCATGTGGTTCTACCTCCCATCCTTTTATCTTTTCCAAAAGTATTGCTGTTTCTTTTTTAAGGTCCTCAACCGTCCCGTTGTTGTGCACAACCCAGTCTGCCATTCTTTCTTTCTCTTTCAGGGGTATCTGAAGAGCCATCCTTCTTTTAACGTCCTCTTCGTCCATTCCCCTGTTTTTTAGTCTCCCGGTCAGCGTTTCCGCATCCGTGGATACCACAACGGTTCTGTCCAGCCTCCTGTACAGTCCTGTCTCAAAAAGGAGAGGGCCGTCTATTATAACTGATTTTGCACCGTTTTTTTTAATCTGCTCTGCGTTTCTGAACAGTCTTTCCGCTATTCCGGGGTGCACTATCTCTTCGAGTTTTTTTAACGAGTCTCTGTTCTGAAATGCGGCGCTCCTCATTTTCCCGATGTTTACGTGATCCCCCGAAATGTACTCTGTACCAAAAACATTACCTATTTCTTTTTTCACGTCTTCCAGGGAAAGCACTTCTTTGGCGATCCCGTCGAGGTCGATTACCTCAAATCCTTCTTTTTTAAGCATGCTTGATACGGTGGTCTTTCCGCTCCCTATAATGCCGGTTATGCCTACGAGGATCATATGTCGAGATTTCTGACATTCATGGCATTTTCTTCTATGAAAGCCCTTCTGGTTTCTATGTTGCTGCCCATTAAAACGGTGAACATTTGGTCTGCCCCGACGGCGTCTTCTATTGAGACCTTGAGGAGGCTTCTTTTTTCCGGGTTCATAGTTGTTTCCCATAACTGTTCCGGGTTCATTTCGCCCAGGCCCTTATATCTCTGTATGCTGATTCCATCTTTGCCGCGTTCATTAATGTACTTAACAAAGTCCTCTGCGCCCTTTGTTTCTGTTCTTGAACCACCGTCGGTAATTACTATCTCTTCTTCATAGAATTCTTTTACTTTATTATAATCTTTGAGCCTGTCCGTATAGTCTTCCTGGCTGCACGTTTCATAGTCTATTTCAACGGGGGCCTCTTCTTTGTCCGCTTTTTTTATATATAGCCTGTAGAGGTTGTGTTCCCTGTCTCTTTCCATTTTCACCGCATAACCGGCCTTGCTCATGTGTGCCTTGAATGCATCTAATTTCTCTTTTTCTTCAAAGTCTTCCCTTCTCCATATGTTCGATCTGAAAAGCCCAAGCATGGTTGTTCTGTCAATGCCAGACCTTGATATGTCTTTCAAAAACCGCTCAACCCTTCTCATTCCCTCTATGTGTTCTTTTAAAAGGTCTTTGTTTACTTCTTTGCCTCCTACGCGGCACTCCACCTTTTCGACGCCTCTTCGCGTAACAAAGCTTTCGAATTCATCTTCGTCTTTTATATAGACCTCTTTGTTTCCCTGCTTGGTTTTATAGAGTGGTGGCTGTGCTATATAAAGGTACCCGTTCATAATTATTTCTGGTATCTTTCTGTAAAACAAGGTGAGGAGGAGCGTTCGGATGTGTGAACCGTCAACGTCCGCATCGGTCATTATAATGATTTTTTTGTACCTGAGCCTCTCTATGTTTTCAGAATTTATCCCGATCGCCAGATATACTGACCGTATTTCGTTGTTCAAAAGAACCTTTTCCTGGTTTGCTTTTTCGACGTTAAGTATCTTTCCCTTTAACGGCAAAATTGCCTGGACCTTGCGGTCCCTTCCCTGTTTTGCAGAGCCTCCTGCCGAATCCCCCTCCACAATAAAAAGTTCGCATATATCCGGGTTGCTCTCCTGACAATCGGCGAGCTTTCCCGGCAGTATTCCGCTCTCTATCAGGCCTTTGTTTTTTACAAGATCCTTTGCCTTTTTTGCTGCCTCTCTTGCCTTTTTTGTTTCATACGCCTTATTAATAATAATCTTTGCAATGTTCGGGTTTATCTCAAAATATTCGGCAAGTTTTTCATTCATGATGGACTCGACAAAACCCTTAACCTCGCTGTTCCCGAGTTTCGCCTTTGTCTGTCCTTCAAACTGAGGGTTCTGTATCTTTATACTTATAACTGCCACCAGACCTTCTTTTATATCATCGCCGGAAACGCTTTCTTTGTTTTTCTGGGTTGAATTGGACTGTATAAAGCTATTTATACTTCTTGTGAGTGCGCTTCTGAACCCTGTTACGTGTGACCCGCCTTCCTGTGTGTTCACATTATTTACAAAGCTGTTAATGTTCTCGTTATATCCATCATTGTACTGAATAGCGACTTCCAGAACGTCAATTGTCTGTTTAGTGCTCGAAATATGGATCGGTTCTTCAAAAAGCACGGTTTTGTTGACGTTGAGGAATTTTACAAAGGATTTTACGCCGCCTTCGTGTTTGAATTCCTGTCTTTTTCCTTTCCTCTCATCAGTCAAAACAATGTATATGCCGTTATTGAGAAACGATATTTCCCTCATCCTGTGGGTAAGGACATCGTTACTGAATTCTATTGTCTCAAATATGTTTTTATCGGGCTTAAATTTTACCTTTGTGCCGGTTTTGTCTGTATCTCCTATAATCTTCAAATCCATCAGTCTGTTGCCGCACGCATACCTCTGAAAATAAACCTTGCCGTCCCTTCTTATCTCTACTTCAAGATATTCGGCCAGTGCATTAACTACTGACAGACCTACCCCGTGCAGGCCCGCAGAATATCTGTAGGTGTCCTTGTCAAACTTGCCGCCTGCGTGCAGTTTTGTCAGAACAACCTCCAGCGCTGACATGTTCTCGCCCGCGTGTAATGCTACCGGAATACCTCTCCCGTTATCCTCGCACGTTATACTGTTGTCTCTGTGTATAGTAATTGCAATTTTGTTACAATAACCTTCCAGCGCCTCGTCCACGCTATTATCAACAAGCTCATACACAAGGTGGTGGAGACCCTCTGTGGCGGTGTTTCCTATGTACATAGACGGAACCTTCCTTACCGCATCGAGCCCGTCTAATATTTTTATATTTTCTGCTCCGTATTCTCCCATTCTAAATCCTTATAGGCATAATAATATTTTTGTGGTTTTTTCCCTCTTCGCCCTCGAAGAGAACGGCCCCATATACAGAAGGGGCTTTTATAATAATGTCTGTTCCACCTATACGAGAAACCACATCTAAAACAAACCTTACATTAAAATTCATGCTTATCTTCTCGCCCTTATAGTCCACTTCAATTACCTCTTTTGCGCGCCCTATCTCTGATTCTGCTTCAATATCCATTGTATTTTCATATAAAGTTATTTTTACCGGCTCTGCCCTCCCTATAATTGCCGAAACCTTTTTCAGTCCTCTAAAAATGGTGTCCTTGTCAACCCTTACAACATTCACGTTGCTTTCTGGAATGACGTTCTCGAAATCCGGGAAGCTTCCCTCTATTATTCTTGAAATTAATGTGACGTTTTTTGTACTGAATTGTATGTGTTTTTCGCCGATGCACATCTTTACTTCTTCTTCTTCATCAATAATCCTCTCAATCTCTGCTATTGATCTCCTTGGAATAATTATTCCTTTAAATCCTTTTAATCCGGCCACGTCTTTCCTATAAAAAGACATCCTGAAACCATCTGTCCCGACAACTATTATATTCCCTTCAAGCCCCCTCATATACATACCAGTCAATACATACCGCGTTTCATCGAGAGATATGGCGAAGTCAACTTTGTTTATCATTTCCAGTAAAGTCCTGCCATTTATAAAAACCTCTTCATATCCCGAAATTTCTTTTACTTCCGGAAATTCTTCCGGGTCCTGCAAACTCAGTACAAATTCTGACTGCTTCTGTTTTATCAGAAGAATATTATCTGTTATTTCAAGGCTTAGGTCACTGTTTTCCATTTCTCGTAATATTTCCTGGAGTTTTTTCCCGTGGATAATAATTTTCTTATCAAAATCTGTTTTATAGTCAATATATCCTATAGCGCTTACTTCAAGGTCTGTAGAGTAAAACCTGATTCCTGACGGGCTGAATTCTATAAGGAGATTTGAAAGTATCGGCATAAGTGATCGTTTTTCTGTTATGCCGACTAATTTTGTAATTGGTGCAAGAAATATATTCTTATCTATTACTATATTCATAATAAACCTCTCGTATTAATAATATATTGTGTTGAAATGTTGAAAAGACAGCAACTATAAAACAATAAAGCAGAAAAGTCACAAAAAATAGTTTTGGGGTTGTTTAAGGGATGTGAATTCATGTAGATTTAACCTTCAATTCTATCTTTTCAACAATCTCTTTAAATTCTTTTTTTATCCTCATCTCTTCCTCCACTTTCTTTATAGAATGGATTATTGTGGCGTGATCTCTTCCTCCGAGTTTCTCTCCAATACCAACAAGAGAAGCATCTGTTAATCTTCTTGAGAGATATATTGTAACTTGCCGGGGAATCATAACGGATCTTACCCGCTTTCCAGATTTTATATCAGACACTTTAACCGAAAAATAAGATGATACCTCCTTTAATATCATATCTATTGTAATATCCTTCTTTTTTTCTTTAATGATGTGTCCCATAATTTCTTTTGCAAGGCCGACGGTTATAGGAACATTATTTAATGATGCAAATGCACCGATTCTTATTAAAGAACCTTCGAGTGATCTCACGCTGTCATCAACAATCGAGGCAACAAAAAACGCAACATCATTGGGAAGATCAATATTTTCGAGCTCTGCTTTCTTGTTAAGTATTGCAACCTTTGTTTCAAGGTCAGGCGACTGAATATCGGCAATAAGACCCCACTCAAATCTGGAACGGAGCCTTTCCTCAAAGTGTTCAATATCTCTCGGAAACTTATCACTTGTAACAACAACCTGTTTCATGTTGTCATAGAGCGTATTAAAGGTGTGGAAAAATTCTGCCTGGGTTCTTTCTTTTCCTGCAATAAACTGTATATCATCAATAAGCAGCACATCCATTTTTCTAAATCTGTTTCTGAAGTCGTCCATCTTTTCATATCTTATAGAATTTATTAGCTCGTTTGTGAAAACCTCTGCCGTTATATAACATACACGGCCAGCGTTAACCCCTCCGTGTCTGATAAGAAAGTTTCCAATGGCATTCAACAGGTGTGTTTTGCCGAGCCCGACCCCCCCGTATATAAAAAGAGGATTATATGTTTTCCCCGGGTTTGTCGCAACAGCAAGACACGCCGCATTCGCAAACTGGTTACTGGCACCAACAACAAAGCCCTCAAAAGTATACCTTGGATTAAAATTATTATACGGTGCTGCCTTTTTTACTGCAAAAACTTTCTTTTCTTCAATCTTTTCTTCTTTTTTTAGGACATATTCCATCTTCACGCTTTCTTTTGCAACGTCTTTTAAAAGGGCAACGAGGATAGGCTCAAAGTTTTCTATTACCCAGTCACGAAAAAATGTATTTGGAACGGACACACAGCATTTTCCATCTTTATAGTCAATGAACCGCAACGGCTCGATCCACGTTTTATAGCTGTCCTCATTGATTATACCAGCTATCTTTGGTTTTATCTGGGATAGGATGTCAAACATCTTAAAATCAATTTTTCAACATTTTTTCAACATATGTGGAAAACCAAAATGCTCTTGAAAGGTTAAAAACCAATTTTAATACATGTACGAGTAAAATTCAACTGTTTTTTTCCTGGCCGGTACAAACAATATATTGATTGTACCGCCTTTGTTCTGATGTTCTTTCGCATTGTGAAGGCCCGCTTACAATTATCACCAATTAGCCTATAATATCATTGATTTGAGCACGGTAAACCCTTATAATAAGAGCATTCATTCACCACAAACAAACACACCCACAAAGGGCCTTCCATGCATGAAAAGAATATCAAACAGATGGCAGTAAAACAATTAAAAAAGAACTTTCCTCGCCGGCACCCCCGCCATTTCTTTCGGGCAGAATTGCTCAAGGCCCTGAAGTATCCTGAAACGAGTTACAGAAAATACTTGTACTTTCCTCAATGACCTTGAGAGCAAAACAGAACGGGTCTTTGTTCGTATTACTGTTTTGGCAACGGTTCGCGGAACGTGACCCTTAGAAGTTTACCACTGCTCCACGCTGAGGCCCGATACCCCTTCATAGACGATTTTGCTTTTCAGGGACCCCGCCACAACCTCACGGAAGAGGGTTTTGTTTTTCATTTTGAGTGGTATTGATAATTTCAGGAAGAACCTGATTCTGTCGCCCGTTGATATCCTCTTCGGAACGGTAGTGTTCAACTGTGTCAACATCCTTTTGAGGGATTCCATATCCATTTCCGTGAAAACAATGTCTTCCACGTCCAGGAGGATAAACCCCCCATTCCTCAATACAAAAACATTGCAGGCCTTCACGTCCCCGTGGATTATCCACTGCTTTATTGCATGAACAAAAAAGGCAGAAAACGTATCAATAAAAATTCTCCTCTCGTGCATACCGAATCTGTCATATTCCCTGTCCAGATAACGGTCAAGCTCTTCGCCCCTGCCTGCCAGATCTTCCATGGCGATAAACCCCTTTTCGGTGAGAGATGGCCGTTTGACAAAAAATGCCTGGGGTACCACCCGGAGATTCAAATACGTTAAGGCAACGTGATTTTTCCATGCCTTGTTCAAGCGCCTCTTGTTCCGGTATATTTTTCTTACGTGGTCACCGTGCCGCTCTATCTTTACCTTTTTGTCCTCTTTTATAACAGAGCACAGCGTGCCCTTACCATACCCCTCGAATCCGGCAATATAGACATAATTACCGTCTTTTGTCATTGTTGACGTGTCATCAAATGCCCGCTCCATCTTTTTCAGGATCCACCGGTGTCTCAGGCGCTTCAGTTCAGCCTCAAGGGGTTTCCTTATGGCCCTTTCACCATATTGCTGAAAAAAGGCCCTCTTCTCTTCTTCGTTGAGGTTTTGGTATACCATGGTAATGGCGTGTGCGAGGTTTGATATTTCGTCGCTGAGCGAAAAAACGCCTTTGATTTTCATTTTGTGCAAATCAACGAGGTACAGCCTGTCCTTATGGGCAACAATGTTGTTCAGGTGCAGGTCATTGTGCCTGATGTGGTGAAGCTTCAACTCATTCAGGAAATCTGCAAGCCGAAGGAGAAGGGCCGCCTTTTGTCCGCTTCCTTCGTAGAGGCTCACAAATGTGTCACCATCGATCCATTCCTGAATTACATAAGAACCTGCATCGGAAATACCATATCCAAGAGGTTCGGGGGTGGGGATTGAAAGCGAAATCAGCTTGCCGGCCAATTGGAACTCCTTCTTCCCTCTCGGCGAAACACGGTTTCGCACAAGCCCGTAAAGACCCTTTTCCTTGAAATATTTTATGAAGATCTTTTTTCCGGCATGTTCAAATACAAAATGACCCCTTTTTACACCCTCTTCAGGGGAAAACCCCCTTAAGAAACCAATAAGGCCCTCGTCTTTAAAAAACCATTTAATGCCACGTATCTCTATAGTGTTCATAGGCTGTTTATGATCTCAGCGACCTTCGGGCCCCAGGATTGCAGAGAAAATTTGTCTTCCACAAACTCCCGCGCTGCTTTGCCCATCCGCATCCTTAAATCCACATCCCCTGCAAGGCGCTCGATGGCGTCCTTCCATCCATCCAGATCTTCTCTCAAAAACCCATTCACCCCGTTTTCTATCATTTCCCGTGCAACACCAACCGGGTGTGTCAGCGATGGAAGTCCTGCTGCCATGTACTGAATGAGCTTTAGTCCGCATTTTCCCCTTGACCACACATCATCCCTGACCGGCATAATTCCCATATCAAAATCAAGTAAGGCTGTCTTCTCTTTCTCCTTCTGCCATTTTTCAAAAATCATCCCCCTTACTTCAATCTCAGGGGGACGATCAGCTACCACCTTAAAATTGATTTTTTCCGAATCGAAAACGGAAATCAACAGTTCTTTCATGTCAAGCAGGTATCTCAATGTAGCGCCACTTCCTGTCCAACCTACAACAAATGGCGTTTTTTGATAATGGTTTTTTACGGGATATTCGTCGGTGTTCACGACGGTGGGAACATAGTATATGTTATTTTCTCTATGGCGGCCCGCCTCTTTGCAGAGAAATCCGTTTCCGCAGAAAACCGCATCAGCATTCCTTATAACCCTTGCAAACCTCGACCGCCTCGTTGAACTCTCGCCCCTTGTTCCGTACATGACAGCATCATCAAAATCATAGATAAGCCTTTTCGCATGCACCCTCAGCAAGGAAAACTTGAGGGGGTTAAGGAGAACCCTCTGCAGATAGACCACATCCGCAGATCTGGCACAACCCAGAACGTGTGTGAATTTTTCTTTTGTGGTAAGGAGTTCAACCTCAAGGCCGATTTTCTCAAGATAAGGGAAATACTGATGGATTCTATATCCTTCAGGGTTTTCCAGGGTAAATATGTTGTGGGTAAAAAAGAGGATTTTTTTCATCCGTCCATGGATTCATCGGGTATTGCTTTTAAAGAAATTACTGAAATATCGTCTAAAACCACCCCTGAAATCAGTTGCCCTGAGCTTGTCCTCATCGACTATGGGTCCGCTCACAAGTTCTTTTGGTCCTGAAGCTTCGATAAGGTAATCTTCGATAACCAGATAATCCATCTCGGTAGACATGAAACACCCCAGCGCCTCGGCAGGCGTCTCTACAATGGGTTCCCCGGCGACATTGAAGGACGTGTTGAGAATGACGGGGACACCGGTGATCCTGAAGAATTCGTGAACGAGGTCGTAATATCTCCCGTTATCTTCACGGGTAACGGTCTGAACACGTGCAGTTCCGTCTACATGGGTTATGGCAGGAATAATCTTCTGTTTATCCTCTTTGACCCCGGCAATAAGGAGCATATAAGGACTTTCGCAGGCCAGGTCAAAATACTCAGAAGCATATTCACGGAGCACTGAGGGGGCAAATGGTCTGAAGCCCTCTCTGTGCTTTACTTTATCGTTGAGAATGTCTTTCATTTCCGGCTTCCCGGGATCACAGACGATGCTCCGGTGACCAAGCGCACGGGGACCGATCTCGCTCCCTCCTTCAAACCATCCAAGGATTTTCCCGTCCGCCAGAAGTTTTGCAGCCTTTCCAACAAGGTCTTTTTCGTGTGTAAAACGGATATTCGGTGTGTTTTTGAGGGCCCCTAAAACCTCTTCCTCACTATATGATCTTCCCAGATATGCATTTTTAAAGCGGTATTTTTTGGGGTTTTCGCCGTTTATGACATGAGCCCCGTATAAAGCACACCCCAGGGCTATCCCCGAGTCACATGCACCGGGCTGTATGAAAATGTTCTCAAAAGGGGTATTATCAAGAATTTTCTTATTTGCAACACTGTTCAGCCCCACTCCGCCGGCGTAGCACAGATTTTTTGAAGGGCTTATCCTGTAAAGATGATTGGCAATGGCAATAAGGGCCTTTTCGAGCGCATCCTGTACTTCGAAGGCTATTTCGGTGTAAATATCGTCGGGTAGCCGTTCTTTCTTCCTTTGCGGTATATCCGGATAGAAGAGCCTTTGAAAGCAATCATTATACCGCACAAAGTTCTTTTCACTCGGTATGAGCGCCACCCCGTCTACGATCTCACAGAAATTTCTGCGGAACCTTCTCTCTCCGCTTTCACCGTAAGGCGCAAGACCCATGACCTTCCCTGAGCCGAAATCACCCATACCCAAAAATACGGAGGTACCCATGTAGAGCAGGCCCATTCCGTTCCTGTAACCCGGCATGGAATAGTCTTTTCTGATAGTAAAAAGTTTGCCGTCTATTGCCCTGTAAAAGGACTGGACCTCTTCCATCTTTTTCTGTATCTTTGCATCGATAATTCTCAGAATAAAAGGTGTCTTTTCTTCCGCTTCGTAATCAATGGCGTTGCTCCCCAATCCATCTACCACCATTACCGCGGCCTCGTCGAAGGGTGACGGGTAAAAGGCGCCTGCTGCATGGGCAGTATGGTGGGAAATGGTCTGGATGGGGCCGCTGTAGTTAAGCCCAGACCGTATCATCTCCACCTCTTTGTTTTTCCCGTCCTTCCCTATGCGGGTAACGCCAACAACAAGACCAACGTCCTCGACGTCCTTCAGGCCAGCGGCACCAAGGAGGTAACGGATCGATTTATGGGGGAACGCTCCGGAATGTTTTGCCCTGTCGAGCCTCTCCTCTCCTATGGCAAGAAGGCGTCCCCCGGAGATAAGGGCTGCTCCGGTGTCGTGCCCGAACGTATGGAGACCTAAAATATTCATGCTATTGAGTTGTAATATAGCAAAACCACCCCCGCCCGTCAACTTCAAAGCGTTCCCCCAGCAATTTATGTTACTTGACACGCCCTTCCCTTCTCTTTTATAATGAAGGGCGTTTTTTGCATAACCCATCATGCAAATATTATCAATCAGAGGAGGTTTTTGTATGAACAAAAAACAGTTCGGGTTGTTGATGGTCTTTTTTTTGGTTTTTATTTTTACTGCTACGGCATTTTCGGCAAACTATAAGCCTGAATACAAGATGAGTATTGTCGTCGGCCCGACAGGACCGTGGGGGGAGTCTGCCGCACGATTCGCTGAGGCAGTTAAAAAGGCTACGGACGGAAGGATTAACATAAAACCATACTACAGCGGTCAACTCTTCGCAGGTAAGCAGACAAACGAATTCCTTCTCATGAAACAGGGGGTTATCGACTTTGCAGTGGGTTCTACCATTAACTGGTCCCCGACAGTAAAGGAATTGAACATTTTCTCCCTTCCCTTTTTCTTCCCCAGCTATAAAGCCCTGGATGCAGTAGAGTATGGGGAAGTAGGTAAACAGTTATTC
>JAPLKD010000172.1 GCA_026388245.1 Pseudomonadota bacterium
GCCCCGCAGAAGCGCATCCTCTTAAGTCCCATTGATGCAGTACAATGGACAATCACCATTCCACCCCTCATTGATCCTCATACGATAAAAGATGTCAACATCCTCAGGGCGTACAACCTGCTCACGGATGGCGAAATCAGGGAAGCCAATAACCTGTTGATGGAAATCACCAGAAGACAACCGGCATCATCCCTTGCATGGAGCATCCTTGCATTAAGTTCACTTGCCCTGGGGGAAAAGCAGCAGGCCATTGAAGCAGCGGAAAAGGGTATTGAATCAGCCCCTCAATCGGTTAGCGCATATATTGTGCAGAGTTACGTATTCCAAGGCATGTATGACCTTGACCGGGCAATGGCGGCCACAAAGAAGGCCCTTGCCATTGATAAAAACAATGTCCTTGCCCTCATCAATCTTGCAAAGCTTCAGTTCGCCACGGACTATATCGATCAATCCCTGGAGACAATAAAGCTGGCGGAAGGGTTTGCCCCGCAGAACGCAGAAATACAGAACCTCATCGGGTTTATTTTAATTGCAAAGCAGCAGACACAGGAGTCTGTCCCTGTGTTTAAAAGGGCTTCTCAACTTGACCCGGGGCTTGGTGAACCCCATATGGGGCTTGGGATCGCCTATATGCGTCTCGGGGATATTGCAACTTCGCTGGAGGAGATTACGACGGCCGTGCTTCTTGAGCCGCAGCGGGCAATTTTTCTGAGTTATTGGGCAAAAATGCTCTATCAGATCAAGCGTTTTAAACAAGCCCTTGATATATTAAAATTTGCCCAAAAGCTTGACCCTAATGATCCTACACCGGAACTTTACAAGGCAATTATCCTGCGTGATATGAACCTTCCCACAGAGGCAATCGCATCAATGAATTCAGCCGTTAATCTTAACGACAACAGGGCGGTTTACAGGTCGAGATTTCTGCTCGACAGGGATCTTGCCGTGAAAAATGTTGACCTCTCTATCCTGTATAACCAGTTAGGCATGACAGCCTGGGCAAAGAATAAGGCTATGGCCTCGATAAAACAGGACTACTCAAATTCTTCTGCGCACCTTTTCTATGCAGGGTCTGTCCGTGATGACGGCGACAGGTCCTGGATATATTCAAATGAAATGCTCCTTGCGAGAATGCTCATGCCTGCCAACCTGAACAGCTTCAATAGTTTCAACGAATACACACCATTTTTTGAGCAGCCGTCTGTTAACGGGACAATCACCGGCAGCGTCGGGAGTTTCAAGAGCAGCTCAAGTGAATTGGTGGCCTATGGCGGCATCCCGAATGCAAATATAGCATTTGGAGGAGGTGCATCCTATGCTGATACGGATGGATGGCAACGGACAAACTACGGGAGGATGGCGAATCTTGCGGGTATGGTCAAGTGGGATGCTACACCAAAGGATAAATTCATGTTTGTCGCCTCTTACCTCAATGCGAAACAGGGGGATAAGTGGTATCCTGCTTATGATTACAACAGCCAGCCGGATCCTTATTCTTACCGGACGAGCCGCCTCACGAACTTTGAAATTGGTTATAACCGTCAATTATCCCCCAATTCAAACCTCCTTGTATATCTGTCCAACAGGAGCACTAATGGCACCGATTACAGCAATATTTTCCGGACTTCTACAATTATGATATACCCTCCCTTTCTTCCTTTTGCCTATGGCCCTTTCACTAAAGGGGATATCAATACAGACTATGAAATGCCTTACTATCAGGGACAACTTCAATATATGCATAAATTTGGAAACCATCAGTTGATAGCAGGGACCGTACAATATTCAGGAAACAGCAAGTCTGATCTGACGCCGTGGTTCAATGATAACCCCTTATATGCCTTTACCGGCCCGACTGGAAATGTTGGGTTAACATCGTCAAACAGTAATACACAGTCTCTCCAGAGCTATTATGCCCAGGATACATGGAAATTAACCGATAAATTTACCCTCGAATTTGCCCTTTATTATGACCGGATGAAAGACGGGTGGGGCGGTTACAGCTATCTGTACCTGCCCAATATCGTTCTTGTCCCGGGTTCCGGCACCGCCCTGGTGAATGTCCCTCCCACATATCAGGTCGAGTTAGAGAATAGTCAATGGAGTCCCAGGGCAGGGTTGATTTTTACCCCTACAAAGGCGGATACATTTCGCTTTGCCGCTTTCCGGTATTTGATGCCGTTTCTTTCAAGCCGTCTCGACCCTTCTGATATTGCGGGAATTCCTATCTACCGTAATGCCTCATGGGGCACCAGCACGCAGGAGGTTGATCTTGTCTGGGAGCATGGATGGTCAACAGGTTTTTTATCTACAAATCTTTTTTACCAGGAAGGGCAGTATGCATATTCCCTCATGGCGGGTGGCTCAGAGTTTACAAAGAATCCCAATGGGTACATGAGAGGATTCGAAATGACATTGAACCAGCTTATCTGGAAAGGACTCGGTCTCAATGCCGGATACCGTTATAAGAATATAGACTATCTGGACGACAATTCCGGGGGTTATCCTACTCAATATGCGACGTATTCTTATTATGCCGACAGGGAAGAACACCAGTTGAACGCCGGCCTGAAATATCTCCACCAAAGCGGTTTTTCCTGCGGAATCAATCAGATTTACCGCCATGATTACCTGAAAACGAATGGCATATCAAACGAAAACATCTGGCTTACCGATGTCAGCTTCGGATACGAACTTCCAGGAAAACGGGGAATGCTGAGATTGGAGGTAAGGAATCTTTTTAATAACCATTTCAACTGGGTGACAGACTATTACACTTTAACAGGGCGTGACCCGGAGCGGGGGATATACGGCTCAGTGTCATTAAACTTCTAACCAGATATATTCGAAATTCAGAACCCTTCTTGGTTTTATCCGAATCGCCTGTTATATAGCCTTCTGTCTTTGCGTCACGGGAATATATAACCTGCGCCGCGAGCGTCTTGGCGGACAGGCGCAATCCGATATCCCCACCTGCGCCGCGAGCGTCTTGGCGGACAGGCGCAATCCGAAATCCGAAATGGGAAACACCGCCTGCAAGAGAAAAGCAAGATCAGACAGATAATCCAGTATCGTTTCTAATCTTTTTTCACAAAGTGTGACCGATATCATTGACAATTATGAAAAGTGAGGTATAACATTAATAACATTTAAAATAATTATAATTTCTCCCTAATCGTTGCATAGTGTCCATTCATAAAAGGAAGGGGAATAGAAATTGCGGATTGCGGATTTAGAATTGAGAATTGAGAAAGTCTTAATCCTGCCGAAGGCGGGATATTGTGGTAGCCGCAGGCCTGCCCTGCCTGCCCTGCTAAGGCGTTGTTGCAGTTCTTGGCCGGGGCTTTTCAGAAACTACAATCAGCAAAAAGGTTCCGCAATGTCACCCGTGACCAGATGCCTCTCTTCCTCGTAAGGGTGTTTCCGGGAATGTGGAGTGCATTAACAAGAGGAGGGTAAAACATGAGGCGCTATTGTTACAAAATGGCAATCCTTTTTTCTATTGTTTGCGTAGTCATACTAAGTTTTTACAGTTCAGCGTCAGCTTCAGCCGCCTGCGATAGCTGCATACATTCTTGCCAAGGTTACGATGGCTGTTGCACTGGCACCGGTTGCATGTGTGAAGATGAATGCGCCGGTGGTTCCTGTCCACCAGGTTATCATTTCAATTGCGCGGGTTTTATGTGTGTATGTGAATGTGACGCAGTCAGCGTTCCCGGTCCTCTAAGTCCCTCTGATGGTCTTATCAATGTATCCACGGTTCCGACGTTTACCTGGAACAGTGTCACCGGTGCATCCACCTATAATGTAAGGGCCTGTGGTAACAGCACCTGTTCATCCGTAGACGTATCCTCAAATGTATCTATTAGCCAGTGGCAGGTTTCGCCTGCACTGGATCAGGGCAAGACCTACTGGTGGCAGGTAAGTGCGAAGAATTCCTGCGGGAATAGTAGTTCATGGAGTGCTGCCCGAAGCATCACTACAATCTGTTCTTCACCTCTCTGTACGTGGCACTCGAGGAACCTGCTCGACGGGGGTAATGCCCTTAATGGCGTAGCCTACGGCAACAACACCTTCGTGGCAGCGGGGGATTCCGGCACCATTCTCGCCTCCTCCGACGGGGTCACGTGGACAACTGGGGGCTCGGGGACGACAAGCTACCTTATGGGCGGCGCCTACGGCAGCAACACCTTCGTGGCTGTGGGGGGCTCGGGCACTATCCGCACCTCTACCAACAACGGGGTCACGTGGACAACGGGGAACTTGAGAGGGGGGACGACAAATGCCCTTTGGGGCGTCGCTTACGGCAACAACACCTTCGTGGCAGCGGGGGATTCCGGCACCATCCTCACCTCTGCCAACAACGGGGCCACGTGGACATTGGGAACGTCAGGGACGACAAATGCCCTTTGGGGCGTCGCCTACGGCAACAACACCTTCGTGGCAGCGGGGGATTCCGGCACCATCCGCACCTCTACCAACAACAGGGTCACGTGGACAACGGGGACAACAAACTACCTTATGGGCGTCGCCTACGGCAACAACACCTTCGTGGCAGTGGGGGATTCCGGCACCATCCTCCAGACGGATCCCCTCCCGCAATACGAAAACTTCTCCCTCACTCTCAATTCAGGCTGGAACCTCATCTCTTTTCCCTTACTGTCGGCAGATACCGGCATAGCAAACGTATTGAGCGGTATATCGGACAACTATACCATTGTATGGGAATTTACTCCGCCCTCTACATGGAAAAGCTATGACCCGAACGACGCTGTGTTCAGTGATTTGAAAACCTTTACCAACGATAAGGGGTATTGGGTAAAAATAAAAGCGGCGAAGGCCCTTACTATCTCAGGCACCAATCCTTCCAAAACCATCAGCCTTGCATTGGGATGGAACCTTATCGGCTACACCGGGACAAACGAAGCAGCGGTGGGAACGGCATTGCAGTCCATTGCAGGCAAATACACCATCGTATGGGAATTTACCCCGCCTTCCACCTGGAAAAGCTATGACCCGAACGACCCTGACTTCAGTGATTTGAAGACTTTTATTTCCGGTAAGGGGTATTGGATAAAAACAACCGAAGGAGTTGTTTGGAATCAATAGCTTCTTTGGTTGCAAGTGTTAAGTTTTAACGGCCTGTTGCCCAAATATGGTATTCGCAGGAACACTGTTTCACTCCCTGCTTCGCTGCGCTTTTTACCCACTATGGGCTTGAAGTTCACTCAATTTCGCAAACTCGTCCCAAAATACCGGGACTCAGACATGCGAATTGTCCTTCGGGGCGTTTATTCTCACCGAGTGGGTACCCAAAAATGCTCGAAGGCGCGACTCGCGTAACGGTTTAACGGCGAAGCCGCAAAGTTCTTCCTGCTTATATTCCAATATTATTGGTTGTGTGTATGTTTGGGCAACAAGCCGTTAAGTTTTAAGTGTTAAGTTAAAGGCGAAAGGCAGGGAAAGGCGGTTGAGTAAGTTGAGTGAGTTGAGTAGAGGAAGGGGGATAGTGGATAGTGAAAGGAACGGAGATTAAATTCCGCAATCCCCACCTGCGCCGCGAGCGTCTTGGCGGACAGGCGCAATCCGATATCCGATCATGGCTCTGGCAACGAGGAAGGACATAGTAAGCGTGATGAAAATTGGTAAGAGGAAAACATGGTGTAAGTAGCTAATATTAAGAGAAAAAGCAGGTTTTGTTACGTATAGGGCGATGTAATCACGTTTTTCACAAATAAGCAATTCATACAATGTTTCAAATGGTAATCAACACCCAAGTAGATATTGATTTCTTGGTAGATATTATCGGGTTTTTAACCATAAAATCGGCACGTTCGTATTGATAATATGCTTTTCTTTTGTTATTCTTGTCGCATGCTGAAAAACAAATCCCTATCAGTAGGAGAAAGACTATGAAAAAGTTTTTAGTAATCGTAATAGCAATTCTTGTAAGCATTGTCTTCATGACACCTGCTTTCGCACAGATGGCAGCGCCTGGTAAGGCAACACCTGCAAAAAAGGCAGCACCGATGGACGGGATGGCAGAAATAGACAAGGCAGCACCAGAGAAAAATGATGAGAAACCCAAAAAGGAAGAAGACAAAAAACCAGCAAGCTATAGCACAAAACCAGCAGCACTCTAACACAATAATTCTGCTCTAATAAATTTGAAAAGGTGGCCTTGTGCACCATTTTTTTATGTGTACCGGGCATGTTTCAATGGGGACAGACGGGGACGTAGTTCCGCTGGTTTCGTTACTTGATTTTGCCAAATAAAGCGTCCAGAGAAAGACCTATTTCATAATCCAGCGATGGGCAATGAAAACAAGGACTGGAAGTTGAGAGTATAAGGCAGTCAGCAAGCCGGCACCGGTCGACAACCTCTATCTGATTACTAAAGACCTTATCTGTGCATTGGTAGGGGTCTTTTCTATAATACTTGAAATGGTAATCGTTTTTTGTTGG
>JAPLKD010000181.1 GCA_026388245.1 Pseudomonadota bacterium
CATAGTCAATATCATAAAAGTCACGAGGCGCGATAGTTTCCCGGGTAGCTGCTGCCCGTAGTTTTTCAGCAACAATCTCCTTAAGCACCAGGCAGGATATCTCTCCGCCGTTAAAAAGCGGCTGGCCGGTAAAGGGGTGTAGGAACTTATGCTGAACCTTGTTTATTTCCGGCCCACAGATCGGGTTAAACCGAAGCCCGATCTCCACTTTGATCTTTGATTCCACTGGCAATACGATAGATTGATAAATAAAACAATAGACATACTGTCTTGATTCATTCCGTCCGGGTTTTTCCGTATCATCAATTCTCATATCAAGATGCTCAGCAAATGCTTCGATATTCTCCTTTACCGCCTGAATACATTTTTTACGTGTTCCTCGTGTGACTGTATATTCGGGAAGACGCATACTGAAATCCAAATCTTCGCTCAACCGATAATAAGAAAAATAGACTTTATTCAAACAGGTGCCGCCTTTGAAAACCAGATCAGGGCTCAATTCGTGCAGACGTGACAGCATAAGGGTCAAGTAATAATCTTTTTCGACAAGAGGTAGTAAAAAGCCTGTTTGCATGGCAACCTGCTTCAGCGTCCTGACAAAATCATCTCTATTTTTGTGAAGCATCAACAATGGCCTTCCACGTTTTATTCAGAGTGCCTTTTCGCGAACCAGTGAGGGAGCTTACGGCTGTTTCTTTGATGCTCTCTGTCAAGGGAACCAGGACAGACCTTTCAACGCCGAGACCCTCAAGGACAACCCCGATGCGTTTACGTACCGTTGCGTTGGGAAAAAGTGATGCATATTCGACCAATTTGTCTATGTTGCAGCCCTTTTGCCTGACTATCTTTTTTAAGATCTCAACCGCTGTCACAATGCCGCCAACCGGCTTGTTGAAATAGATGAGGTCAACAAGGGTTCTTTCTCTGGAACTGACCATTACATCCGTATTGTCCACTTTTATCGCTTCTATTCCGTACATCCGGTCCTTTGAGATTTTCAGGAATTTGAATGAAGCACCACAGATAGTACGGCCCCGAAAGAGGGACGTGTTGAGGACATAGACGGTCTGAAAAAGCTGATCGGTGAATCCATAGTAATTGAACATGGTAGAATATCCGATGTAATAGTCTTTTCTGGGAAAGAAAATGGGAGGAATCAGGAATTCATTAACCCGCAGGCCCGTGGGAATTGCCTCCAGCGGAGTAAATATGTAAAACCCCCGTTTAATCGTAGTAAGGATGTTCTTTTGCTTTAGGTTATAAATTAACTGGTTGCGATATTTGAAATCAGGCGGCATAAAACCATCGATGTCCGCTGAGGAAACAATGGTTTTCTTTTCATAGGTCAACCGGGCAACCAGTTCAGCCTCTTTAGGTCCTAAGCCTTTGAATGTAATTTTATTAGTCATAGATAACCCATTAGATTATTATCGAGCAAAAATATTACATTTACAAGCTTTATCTATCCTATCAATACAAAATGGACGGGGTATCAGGAAAACCTATGGGGTCACGTCTTGCCTTAACACGTTTTTCCATTTACAGCCCACAAAGGGACTGCAGCTTTTCTCCACCAAAAAAACTTTATTTAGCCAATTGATCCCCATCATACCGCCTCTTTTCCTTTCCCCTATTCACCATTCACCATTCACTATTCACTGCCTTCATCTGCTCCCCGCTCTACACTCCTTTCACTGCCTTCATCGCCGTTCCCCACCTTCACAGCAAGCGTCTTGGTGGACAGGCGCCGATACGCCGTTTCGCCGGTTCGGTTCTTCCCTCCTGCTCACACCTGAGTGGGCTTTTTCTTACCGTATGGGGCTAACGGTACCTGTTGTTGTACAAAATCACAGAAAACCTGCAACTCATAGAGGAGCTTTTCAAGGTCTTCCCTTACATAAGTTCCAACGCCCTTCTCAAAAGATGTCTTTATGGATAC
>JAPLKD010000203.1 GCA_026388245.1 Pseudomonadota bacterium
CGTAAGACAGATGATAAAAATGGTGCAGCCGGACAAGATTCTCAAGGCAATTGCCGGCTCTCTCAATCTGCACACAGAAGATTTCCTGCAGAAAGGTTACAAAGGCATTGCCCGTTCCCTTGCCATGGAGATGCTCTACCGGTACGGTGGAATGAATCAGAGAGAGATCGGGGAGCTTATGAGCATTGACTACAGCGCTGTAAGTGTGGCAAGGAAGCGGCTTGCAGGGGTGCTTCAGAAAGACGAAGAAACAGCAAAGAGATTCGATGAAATAAAACACCTCGTATGTCAAGAATAAAGATTTGACCCCAGTCACCCCGGTCTTTTAGTCAAGCCGGTAGCATAAGGTGTTGATACGAATCTAATTATAAACAATATGTTTGACTTGACAAATATCAGTATCATGATATACTGATACAAAGGAGAGCAATCATGAGTATGACAAAAAGGGTGCAATTCTTTTTCCCGGATGACCTGTTGGCTGAGATAGAAAGAGAATCTCAAAGGAGAGATGTTTCAATGGCTCAGCTTGTCCGGGAGGCAGTAAATAAATACCTGGAAGAGATAAAGGGAAAATCTTCAGGAAAAGACACCCTTGATGAACTGGCAGGGTTTATTGAATGTGGAACCGACCTTTCTGAGAATCACGACAAATATCTTTACGGAGACCAAAAATGAGGGTCTTTGTTGATACCTCTGCCTGGGTTGCTTACTTCGATAAGAAAGATACGAATCATGAAAGCGCCCTGAAGATGTGGCAACAGTTAAAGCAAGAAAAAACAATCCTTTGCACAACGGACTACATCCTTGATGAGATGTTGACGCTTCTCAAAATAAGAGCAAATAGTGATGCAGCGCTCATAGCAGTGAACGCAATCATACAAAGTCCGAGCACAGAAGTAATCTGGATAAAGGAAAAGCTGTTTATGGGGGCCTTAAAATTATTTGAAAAATACAACGACCAACGTTTCAGTTTTACCGACTGTATCTCTTTCGAGGTTATGAAAACATCGAACATCCAGAAAGCCTTTGCATTTGATTTGGACTTTTTGAAAGCAGGGTTTGAGACAATAGCCAAAACAGTGAGGTGAGGATTGTCAATACCTTATACTACCGGCTTGCCTTTTAGTAAACCTCTTCATGACTTCCAATGTCGATGGGTACGATTTGATTATCCTCAATAATAAAGAAGATTGAGATTCTGTATGATATGCTGATAGATACCGAATGTAGGTTCGACAGCCTTCCCTGAAGTTTGTGCAGCCTTAACGATGGATGAAAAGGGTTGATTTCCAGCAATTTAAGTGTTTTTTCATACTGACCGAGAAGTTCCGGATGTTTCTTGAGGAATTTCCTCGCCCTTTTGTTATAACTATCCGTGTATAGAATTTCAGCCACGTGTTATTCTCTTGACATGTTTCTCAACGGTTTCTTTTTTGAACTTGCCCTTTGTAAGATCATCCTTTGCTTCACGCAGGGCAGCCTCCAACTCGTATTCTCTTAAATAGTTGTATTGTTCGATGGGTAAAACCACAAAGCGATTCTTGCCTCTCACAGATATAATTGCTTCCTCACCGGAACCCGTGGCTTTGTCTAATGCGGCAACACCCTTTGTTTTAAGCTCATTGGCACTAATAATTGTTCCCATTACAACCTCCTGTTACAATAAATAACGATCAGATTACAATATCATGTTCGTACTATTAATAATACTCTTAATAGTGCTTATTGTAAAGCTGTAATGATAAAATAACTGGGTCATACAGATAGGGAGGAAGGATTTTACCCAATTAAGAATGCGTAATAATAGCCGTCTTTATTCATTATCTCTACCGGTACATCATAGAGTCTGCTGATATTCTTACTTGTCAGTGCAGTATCTTTAGCGCCATCATACACAAACCGGCCCTTTTTCATAAGCACGATTCTGGTTATTTCCGGGATGATGTCCTGGAGGCTCTGGGTGACGAGAATTACGCTTGTACCGGACCCTGCGATTTTGCGTAGGGTCTTTCTGAATATTTGGAGCGCATGTAAATCAAGGCTGTTGGTCGGCTCATCGAGAATAAGCGCTTTCGGTTTATGGACAAGCGCCCGGGCAATGAGAAACCGCCGTGCTTCACCTGAAGACATCTCGGTCATCTTCATATCTCTCAGGTGGGCAATTTCCAGAAATTCGAGAACCTCCAGGGCTTTTCTTTTCATCTTTGCTGTGACAACCTGGTGCCACAACCCGATACTGCTGAAGAATCCGGATAACACGATATCCATGCCGGAAATTTCCCGGGTGTGAACATACAGCAAGTTGTTGGTCACAATACCCAACCTATTGCGCAAATCAAAAACATCCCAATTCTCCTGTCCCCAGATTTTAAAGGAAAATTGTTTACCTTCCGGGATGGGATAGAGCTCCCTGGTAATTGCTTTGATGAAGGATGATTTACCAGCTCCGTTCGGCCCGAGGATTGCAACATTCTCGCCCTCACGAATAGTTATCGAGACTGCATCGAGGATTTTTTTATAACCCCCCTTGATAATGGTAACATTCTTGAATTGAAGTAGATTAATTATCATGATTGCCTTCCCTTATAATCCTTGTAGCCGAATCTCTTCACTACCTCCACCCTGCCCCCATCCCTCACTACCGCGATATCCGGGAGATTTATGCCGTTAAAGGTAGTGCTTTTTACTATGCTGTAGAGGGCCATGTCAATAAAGACCAGCCTGTCACCTCTTTTCAGAGGCTCATCAAAGGAATAATCGCCTATAACATCCCCCGCAAGACAGCTTGGCCCCGCGATTCTGTAAGTATACCTCTTCTCCTTAGGCTGACCCGATTTCATTATATACGGTCTGTAAGGCATGAGTAGCACGTCGGGCATGTGTGTTTCCGCAGACGCGTCTATTATGGCAATCTCCATTTCATTGTTTACAATATCCAGAATGGATGAGATCAGAACCCCGGCGTTCAGGACGCTCGCTTCACCGGGTTCGAGATATACCTGTACTCCGTACTTTTTCTTGAATGTATTTATGGGTCTGATGAGACGCTCCAGATCGTAATCGTCACGGGTTATGTGGTGGCCGCCTCCGAAATTGACCCATTTCAGTCCCTTTATATATGGTCCAAAGAGCTTTTCGAAGGATTTCAGGATTCTTTCAAGGACGTCTGAATTCTGCTCACACATGGCATGAAAATGCAGCCCACTAATTATGTCCTTATGCTTCGGAAATTCCTTGCTGAAGACATCGTAGACTATTCCCAGCCTTGAATACGGCGCACAGGGGTTGTACATGTCGGTTGCGACCTCAGCGTGTCCGGGATTGACCCGCAGGCCGATTTCCACGCCGCTTTTCTGCGCCATTTTGCCGTACTTCTCAAGCTGATAAAAGGAATTGAATATGATGGAGTCGGAATATTTCAGTATCTGCCTGATTTCTTTGTCTCTGTATGCCGCCCCGAAGGTATGCACCTCTTTCCCGAATTCTTCGTAGCCGAGTCTCGCTTCATTGAGACCGCTTGCGCACGTTCCATCCAGATATATGCTCATCATCGGAAACGTAGCGAATGAAGCGTATGCCTTCAACGCGTGTAATATCTTACATCCTGTACGGTCTTTTACATATCGCAGGATCCGCATGTTTTCTTCGATAAGGGTTTCATCGAGGAGGTAAACAGGTGTTGCTATAGCCCCGGCAGCTACTTCAAGGAATTTCTTGTCTGCCGCGGCGAAACTGTTTTTCCTGGCGTCTTTAATTGCCCGGATTGTTTCTGGAATCTTTTTGTCAGCGCCCGTCATATAAGCTTCACACCTTATCCGGAAGCGGTGCAGCTTCCACCACCTGCCAAGGAAGACCGCATTTGTTCAACGCCTCCATGAACTTATCCGGATCGAGCTGCTCTATATTGTATACCCCTACCCCCTGCCAGACGCCTGTGAGCACCATCATGGCCCCGATCATGGCAGGAACGCCCGTCGTATAGGCAATTGCCTGTGTTCCCGTCTCCCTGAATGCCTCTTCATGGTCGCAAACGTTGTAGATATATCGGGTAATGGTCTTTCCTGCCTTTTTCCCGGTCATGATGTTGCCGATGACGGTCTTTCCGGTATATTTCGTTCCGAGGGAAGCCGGTTCAGGAAGTAAAGCCTTAAGAAACTTTACCGGAACAATCTTGTGCCCCTCGTAGTCAACCTCGTCTATGCGTGTCATGCCCACGTTCTTGAGCACCCTTAGGTGGGTGAGGTAATTCTCGGAGAAGGTCATCCAGAATCTGGCGCGCTTAATCCCCTTTATATTCTGAACCAGCGATTCCAGTTCTTCGTGGTAGAGAAGATAGCTTTCCTTCATCCCTGCTATCGGGTAATCAAAGCTGAAATGGACGCTGCCTTCCTCAATGATGGCGGGCGTCTCAACCCATCTCCCCTCTTCCCAACGTCTCACTGCCTGTGTTACTTCCCGGATATTAATCTCAGGATTAAAGTTTGTGGCAAACACATGGCCGTGGGTTCCGGCATTACAGTCCAGTATGTCCAGATAATTGATCTCGTCGAAGAGATGCTTCTGTGCATAGGCAGTAAAAACATTCGTTACGCCGGGATCGAATCCTGAACCGAGCACCGCCATGATCCCTTTCTCTTTAAACCTCTCCTGATATGCCCATTGCCAACTGTATTCAAAGTGTGCCTCATCGGGGGGCTCATAATTGGCGGTATCTATATAGTCCGCTCCGGTCTCTAGGCAGGCATCCATAATATGCAGGTCCTGATAGGGGAGCGCGAGATTGAGGATAACATCCGGTTCAAATTTCCTGATGAGAGCGGTCAGCTCCGGCACATTGTCGGCATCTACCTGCGCCGTTTGAACGTCTCTGTCATACCTCCGCTTGATATCCTTCCTGATGGCTTCGCACTTGGAGAGTGTCCTGCTTGCAATCAGTATTTCTTTGAAGACTTCAGGAATCTGCGCACATTTATGTACTGCAACGGTGGCAACGCCTCCGGCCCCTATTATCATTATTCTTCCACGATTTTTTATATTGCTCATACAGGGTCTCCTCCATGAAAGATTGCATATGCTTTATTTTATATTATTTTTTTGGTTTGTTCACCGCGATATAGCTTAAGAGCGTGTAGATCAATTTGGCGGCAAGAAAATCGGGGGCCTTAGAATCTGAAGGACAAAGCTCAACAACATCAAACCCGACGATTTGTTTTGACTTCGAGACAGCATAGAGGAGCTTCATAACCTGATACCAGCCTAAACCGCCCGGCTCGGGGGTCCCTGTTGACGGCATGATACCCGGATCGAAGACATCAAGATCAATGGTAATATACACACTGTCGGTGAGCAAGCGAACTGCATTATGTATCCATTTATCAGAATCGTGTATTGTATGTGCGAAAAACATCTTTTTATTGTCAACGCCGGGACGCTCCGAGACATCCATGCTGCGTATTCCTACAGAAACAATGTTCTCAGTAAATTCCCGGACACGGGCGATAACGCAGGCATGATTATAAGGGGTTCCCTCATAGGAGTCGCGAGAGTCGGCATGGGCATCAAGATGCAAAATACTGAGATCCCTATAGTGCTTCGCGTAGGATTTGATAACACCGATAGAAACAGAGTGTTCTCCCCCAAGAGTGACTACAAGCTTATTATCTCTAAGATAACGCGTGACCGCCTCTTCAGTTTTTTTTATCAAAGCAGAGGAGGAGGCCGAACGGATCGGCTTGGCAGTAAAAATTCCCTTTTTGTAGACCTCGCTGTCGGTCTCTATATCGTAGAGTTCGAGATACGGGGACACCTCAATTATCGCTGCAGGGCCTTTGTCAGCCCCTTTAAGCCATGTGCTGGTTTTGTCAAAAGGAATCGGGAGTACGACTGCAAAGGCCCGGGCATAATCAGTATCATTATTGGGCAACCCGCAGAAACTAAAGGGAGGTTTTGGCATTTTAGTCGATAATGAATACTGCTGACGCCAGTACCGTAGTCCAGAGACCGTTTTTATTTCCCTCTGCAGACTGGCAGATATTTTTGGTTTTGAATATGTGGCCGCTGGCCGTGTAAGACTGCTTACGTTCATCCCATGCCTGGTTCGGGTCAAACGGAATGTCAAGTGTCGTTGCAAGCATTGTAGCCGCGAGATCTTCTGCATATTCCCCGGAGACAATGGCTTTTTCACCGAACGCATGATGCTCGGAGATATAGCCGTACTGAGAGTAATCCGTCGGTCTGGCAAGTCCGATTGCTGCAGAAATAAGGCGGTTCGGTTCATTTGTCTCATTTCGGGACATTACGCAATACGTTATCTGACCGGGATCGAGAAGTTCTAAACCGGCAGCCTTTGAAATAATCTTGCATCCGGGCGGGAATATGCTTGATACATACACGAGATTACACTTCTCAATGCCGGCATTTCTTAATGCAACCTCGAAGGATGATAGTTTGTCTTTGTGAACACCCACCCCTTTCGTAAGAAAAACCTTTCTTGGGGTCATTTTTGTAAGTTCTCTTGGCATGCTAATCCCACAGGACTACGCCGGCGAATACAGCCCCGATAGCGACAACTTTATATGTGGCCGAAATAACCATTATGTCTTTTATTGCGCGGCTTCTCATTTCCATACCCTTTTCGACCATTTTCTTTACCTGCTCCACTACAACACGCTCTTCTGCCCTTGCTGAATACTCCATAATTAAACCCGCGCGATTTACATCCTCTGGTATGCCTAGTGCCACAGCGGCAGATATCACTTCTCCTGGAACGTCACTATTAAGAGATGCATAGGCTACAGGCACAAGGGCTCCTTGCGGCATTGGAACCGGAGGCGGTTTAATCTCTTCACAGCCCGGCGGAAGAATGCTGCTCATTCTCACCAGGTTGGTGTCTCCGACACCTGAAGCCATAAGAGCGCCATCGAATGCATTTAAAAGTGAGAACCCTTCTGACGAACCGCTGACAAGAAAAAACTTCGTGGGTGTTTTAATAATCACTTTAACCACCTCCCAAACTTTTTAATACCCGGCAAGTTTGCGGGTTACTTCTCTTTATGCGTTCCACGCTTTTTAAAACATCAAATTCACAGCCCTCCTCATGCTTTTTGTCTGCCCGGAGGGGCGCTTAAAAATTGGGAGGCGAAGATACCCATAAAACACACGCTTTGTTGTTTCGCCTGTTTGCTATATAATGCTTCTTCGATGCTTTAAAGTAAAAACATTCACCCTTTTTCAGTTTGTAGGGTTTCCCGCCAAGCACAAGTTCAATACCCCCATAAAGGACAAAACCAAATTCCTCTCCTTCATGAGGTTCATCTTCAGAGGTTTTTTCACCTACATCCAATTCAAGAAGTGCGGGGTCCATCAGCCTGTTCTGGGCTGCAGGAACAAGAATCTGGAACATCTTCACCTCTTCATGTTCCATGTCAACCCTGTCCTTCATCTGAAAAACAATCTTCTCGTCAAAAGCACCGTCAAAAAATGTTGAAGGTTTTTCATCGAGGGCATCAAGTATTCCAATAAGACTCTCCACAGACAATGATGTAAGATTCCGCTCTACCTGGGAAATAAACCCCTTTGTAAGACCAGCCCTTATAGCAAGCTCTTCCTGCGTCAGGGTTTTGGCCTGCCTCAGCATCTTTATCCGTTCACCTATGCTTGATCCATCAATTTTCATCATAACAATATAAGCTACTTAAAAGTTTACATTATTAAACAAAATAATATAAAATTTTGTCAAGTAAATTTTTATTTAACTTTGAGGCTTAGTATGCTAAACTCGTTCAATTAGGAGATATATGCTTGGAAAACAGTCACTTATAGAGTTTTTTAGGTACATCAATATTGACACTATTTTCCATTTACCGGGTATTCACACACTTCCCTTTAATGAAACCTTTTTAAAATCAAATATCAACAGTTTTATAGGAAGGCATGAAAATAATATTACTATCATGGCAGATGGGTATGCGCGGACTTCCGGCAAAATAGGAGTAATTGTTGTTACGCCCGGGCCGGGTCTCGGAAATGCAGTTTCCGCCTGTATGGAGGCATACAGCGACGATATACCGCTTTTTATTATCCATGTGGATACCGGAAGAGAAGAAATCGGAAAAGGGATACTTCATGAACTTGCTGAGCCGGAGACAATGTTTACCTATTTTACCAAAAAGACTTATGCCATATCAAAAACGGATGAAATGATACCCCTGCTTAATGACGCATATCGGACCGCTGTTTCGGGACGAAAAGGTCCTGTTCTTGTTTCAATACCCTATACATTTTTCGAGAAAGAAATTCCGCGAGAAACAGGAGTCAGGAGTCAGGAGTCAGGGGGTCAAGAAGAAGGGGTCGAGGGGTCAGGGAATAAGGAACAGGGGTCAGGGGTCAGGGGTCAGGGGTCAAGAGACGGGGTTCGAGGGTTCGAGGGGTCGAGGGGTCAAGGGGAAAAAGCCAAAGAACAGGGAGTCACAGGCTACGATCTGAGCGCTCTTGAAGAGATACTACACGGTAAGAAAAGGCCTGTAATTATAGGCGGAAAATCACTGATGTTTGAAGAGGCACGACCAATCATTGACGATATATGCAGGGGATTATCGATACCGTTCCTTACAACTACCGGAGGAAAAGGGATAGTCAACGAAAACAGCATGTACAGCTTTGGTAATATTATGCAAAAAGGCATCGTGAAAGAGATACTTTCATCGTCCGATATCGTTATAGCGATCGGGACACGGCTGCGTGATGTTGATGCAAGACGCAGGGGTGTCAGGGTTAAAGAACTCATCCATATTGATATTGATGATAAATGGATTGGCAAGAATTACCCAACAAAGTTAGCGATAGTCGGGGATATAAAACAAATACTGGGGCGCCTCGGTCAGACCCTGAAAGGAAGGAAGTTCGACTGGGATATTGAAATCCTTAAAAAAACGCAAAAAAAGGAACTGGAACAGCTAAAAAGATTATCTCCCGGATTCTCTTTAATAAAACTTATCAGGGGGGCAATCCCTGACGATACAGTAACAGTATGCGATTTAAACCTCCCCTCTTATTTTGCAGAGTATTATTTTCCTGTGTACCATCAAAATACATTCATAATGCCCAGGGGGGTATCTCCTATCTTTTACTCACTTCCTGCGGCAATAGGGGCAAAAATTGGAAGACCGGACAGACCCTGTCTCGCTCTTTGCGGGGATGGCGGTATTCTCCCGGCAATAGGGGAACTCGCCACGATGGTAAAATACAATATCCCCGTTGTGATCTTTGTTCATAACAACAACAGTTTCGGCATTCTTGAAGACGTCATGAGGAATAGGCATGGGATTACAGGTTCCATGACGCTCAATAACCCCGATTTTGGCAAGTTAGCCAATGCCTTCGGCATAAAGTCGAAAAAGACCAAAAGTTTAGAGGGTCTGAAAAAGATATTTTTCCATGACATAACATGGGATAAACCGTTTTTAATTGAGTTTGACTGTCCAGTTTTACCACCCCCGTGGAGAGTGTGATTCAAAATTCAGTACTATCTTCTTTCTCTCGCCCACTCCCTTCGGTCGTTCGAGCCCGCCCCAATGAGACCCTAAGAATTCTATCCTTGCGGTTTTCTATTAATCGTCCTATACTATCATAACAAGCTATGATATATTAGGAGGTAGTCATGCCGGCTGTAAGTTTTTATCTTAACCAGGATACCTTGAGGACCGTCAGAACGAAAGCAAAAACAGAAAATACCCCTGTCTCGCAAATCATCCGGAAGGCCTTGGAGGAATATCTTTTACTTGACGAGAAAAAGGCGGCAAAGAAAAGGGTCTTGGCTGTCCTCATGAATGAAAAACCGCTTGGAGGCACAAAAGAATGGGAATCGCTACACCGGGAAAGGTCAGAAGCAGATGCTGACAGGGGTTGATACAAGTTTCTTCTTTGCCCTTGAGGAAGCGAATGAACTGGCATCAGAGATATGGCAGGAACGTGATATTGTGGTATCTGCCATTACCATCTATGAACTTCAGAAGAAACTCCTTGCAGGTAATTTACAGTATCCGGCAATAATCGAAGATATAAAGAAATCGTCAGCGATAATACCGATAACCGAAGAGGTAGCATCGCGGGCAGGACATATCGCCCATGGCACCGGAATGCCGGGCCTTGATGCCCTCATAGTAAGCTCATTCCTGCAGGCAGGATGTGAGGAGATCTATACAAAAGATGCCCACCTTGGCTTATATAAGAAGAAAGGGGTCAAAGTTATATATCTCAATAAATAGGGTTTACATTTAAACCCTGACCACCACCCCCATTCTGCAATCGCTATCTGAATCTCATCGGGAAGTTTCAAAAGTGAAATCCAGTTAAACAGCGTCTTTATTGACTTTCCTACTATTTGAAAAGTGACAGGCACCGTGTCTGTCACTTCCGGCGATACGGAGGCAGGCTGAAGGAGAAAGGAGCAGTGAGCTATTCAATTTCGGATTGCGGAATATATGGATTTCGGATTTCGCTCTCTGCTCTCCGCTCCTTTCCCCTTTCCACTATTCACTATTCACTGCCTTTTTCGCCTTTCACATTTCACCTTTCGCCTTTCACCTTCTCAGCCTTTATTTTGTTGACAACAACCTTTATGATAAGGCTTATATTTTGTGTTGTTTCCATTATGAAAAGAAAAAACATCGTCACAATTTCGGGATTCATCATCAGCATAGTAATGCTCTATTTTTCTCTGAAGGATATTAATGCAGGTGCCATACTCGAAACGTTAAAGAAGACAGACTGCCGGCTGGTCTTTATTCCGTTAATATTTATTGCGATCGCTATCATGCTGAGTTCTTTTAAGTGGCAGAGAATATCAGGCGGTAACGTAAAATTCTCTGACACATTCGTTTCTCTTATGATCGGCCTTTTTGTCAACAATGTTCTCCCTGCAAGGATTGGAGAGATTGCCAGGGGATATGTTCTTTCGAAGAGAACGGGCATATCCTTCACTTACGCCATCTCAACTGTATTCGTCGACAGGATTTTTGATCTTGCAGGCCTTTTGCTGATTACCTTACTGTTTTTCCCGAAACACAGTCTTCCTGTAAAGATTTCTCAGGCCATATATATTCTCATCGGCCTTCTCACAGTATGTATAATTCTGATAATAGCACTCAGCAGAGAAAGATTCGCAAATGCTATCGCCGGACAACTCAGCAGAATTCAAAAGCCTTTTCTTGCGAAATTTGCAAAACGTATCATAGAGATCCAGGGAAACCTGAAAAGAATACAATCACCATTGAACATCATCCTCTTTATTATCATAGCGTTTCTTCAGTGGCTTTCGATGAGTACGGCCCTATATTTTGTTATGCTGACCCTCGGCGTTAAAATCAGTTTTATTTATGTGCCATTTGTGTGTGCCCTTCTCAACATGGGGCTCACTATCCCCTCCTCCCCCGGTTACATTGGCGTATACCAGTTTATGCTTGTATACCTTTTATCCATTTTTGATGTTCCGAAATATGAAGGCTTTGCGGTTTCTGTTCTATTCCATGCATTATGGTATATCCCCTATAATTTAATAGGGTTTTCCCTCTTGCTGAAGGAACATCTAAAAATCGGAGAGATAAGAAAATTAGAGAAACAAGAATGAAACATGGGTGGGCAAAACAGTTCCCATATAGCCTGCCACACAGGCTGAAGCCCCGGCCAAGAACTGCAACAGCGCCTTATTAGCACAAATTGTTATAAAAAAGTATACAGTATTTTATGGGTCGCAGGTTCCCGCTTTTCGTTGACAATTGAAAATATATTTCGTTATTATTGAACCTTAGTGATTAAAAAAAGGGAGGGATTATGACAAAAATTAAGGAGATTCCGTTGCTGGAATTGAAACCCAAATCTTTCATCAAAACCAAAATCAATGAAATCGCTTCGATGGTAGGTGACGGTTTTGCTGTAAACGCCTTATCCGGAGGCGTAGATTCATCAGTCGTTACCATGCTCGGATTTAAAGCATTGGGCGCCAGGCTGAAGACATGTTTTATAGACAGTGGCCTCATGAGACATAAAGAGCCGCAATATGTTGTCTCTATTTTTAAAAAAATGGGCGTTCCTGTTGAACTCATTGACGCAAAGAAGCAATTTTTCGATGCATTAAAAGGCGTTGAAGACCCCGAAAAGAAGAGAGAGGCCATCACCCACGTGTTTTATAAAATAGTTTTTGGAGATCTCGTGAAAAAAAGCAGTGCAAAGTTCCTCCTTCAGGGTACAAATTATACCGATGTAGAGGAAACAGTTGCAGGCATAAAAAGGCAACACAACATATTGGCGCAGCTCGGAATCGACACGAAAGAAGCTTATGGATACCACGTACTGGAGCCGCTCATAGAGCTCAGGAAAAGCGGGATTCGCAAAATAGGAAAAGCGCTCGGACTGCCGGATGAATTATACAAGCGACCGCCTTTCCCGGGTCCGGCATTATCGGCAAGGGTAATCGGCGAGGTAACACCGGAAAGGGTAGAGATTGTCAGGAAAGCCACGAAGATAGTTGAAGAAGAGTTGAGCGACACAGGTGCCTTCCAGTATCTTGCCATTCTCCATGAAGACAGGGTGACCGGGATTACAAAAGGTAAGAGAGATTTCGGTCTCCAGATAGAGGTAAGATGCTGGGAAAGTACCGATGCAAAAATTGCCGTGCCCACCAGGCTTTCCCACGATAAGCTCATGAAACTTGGCGACAGGATAACTGCCGGGGTTCCGGGTGTGGTCAGCGTGACTTATAACATAGCGAGGAAACCGCCTTCAACCATTGAGGCAATATGATACCAGTTTAAATCCGAAAGAAGACCTTTGCAAAACCCTCCACATGTCATTCCGGGCAAAGCGAAGCAATCTAATGTATAATAAAAGACGAGGGGCGCTGTTAATCGGAAATAATTTTTCTCTCAGCGTCCTTTATGATATATATTACAGACAATCACGTCTGTCTTTTCTAAAGGAAGGGAAATGGGAATAATTTTCTGGATTTCCGTTTATATATGTTTATTACTCTCGGCTTCCCCCGTCTTTGCCCAGACCACCGTTGCGCCGCAGATCGACCTGGAAAGGCAAATAGAGCTGGATGAACTTTCAAGGTCGGGACGCCGTGCAATCGATGTACTCGGGCGGGAAGCATATGATACAACCGCACCGCCTTCTCCCGGCGATGATGCCCTTGGACAGCAGTACATACTCAAACGAAAAGCTGAATATCAACCTTTTTCAATATTCGGGAATGCCGGGTGGAACTGGATAAGCAATGTGGCGCTCACAAAATATAACCCGCAGGATGATAATTATTTTCTCACAACAACAGGGGTATCCTATCAGCCGATAATCCGCCCTGATCTGCTCGGCGAAATAACAGCAGCGTACCAGTGGTTCCGTTACGACAGATTTACCGACATGAACTTTGACAGCTTCAATATCGGTGCAGGCCTCACTTATGTAATTCCCCAATTAGATCAACTGGCAGTATCCGCACGCTACAACTATAACCGTCTCACCAATGCGGATGCACAGGGCGAGTATTATCGTAATAACAGTATCACGCTCGGTCTGTTCAAGACATTTCCCCTGGCCCGCGCTCACTATCTCTATGCGGGTTATTCAAGCCAGTTCGGGTTTTCAGATCCAAAAGTCTACCAGCGCGATTATCATTCACTTGTCGGGGGATACTATCTTGACATTACATCAAAATGGTCTTTTGAAGCAGGTGTACGTCTTTCCTATGTGCCCTACGCAGAAAACGGTCGTGAGGACTACAACGAGTCCATTACGCTTGGAATTACCTGCAAACCGAAGTCATGGATAAGCATAAACTTTTCTGTTCTTGCAGCCTTTAATCAGTCCAATCAGGCTGTATTTGAATATAATGTTGTAAACATAGCCCCTAATATCGGGCTTAAGTTCAGATTCTAAGGAGGCGCCTGATGTTTTCTTTTCTCAGCAGGAAGTCTGTTCTCCGTACCGCCTTACTATTCACCCTCCTTTCGGTCTTTTTGGGAGGATCACCCTTTTTTCTTGAGGCAGATTCCCCGACCGAAGCAAAGGTGATATTTACGAGCGGGGACGTAAAGACAGTACAAGGTTCATCGCCCGCTGACGAACCCGTCATTACCGGAAAAGACTCCAATGCGGAGATTGTCCTCCCGGATAAAACAGTCATACGGCTTGCCCCTGATACACAACTTACCCTCGGCCGGAATAGCAAGGATATCAAGCTTGAACAAGGGGCATTCCTGTTGCAGGTGCCGCAGGGCGCTGTCGCCACAAAGATAACAACCGGGAACGTCTCATTTGAGATGTCCGGTGCAACAACCATGGTGGATTTTACCCCCTCCAACTATACAAAATTCATCGTTCTCGATGGAGAGGCAAAGGCATTCATAAACAACAGGTTTGGCGAGTGGCTGGTGATGGTAAGCGGCAAGATGCTCCTGTTGCCTCCAGGGTCACGAAACCTGCCCGAACCGGTGGATGTAAACCTGCAGCAGCTTGTACAGACATCAACCCTTGTGAATCTGCGGGGAGACGACCGGAAGGGTCCGGATGCCTCTCCGCTCAATATAAGCAGCATCAATGACGCAGCATCTGATCAGCAAAAAACCTTACTATCGGGCAATCTGATAAAAACCAACCTCGTTATGCTCTCCGGAAGCCAACTGCTCATCGCTTCGGATACCCTGCTGCAAACACTCGAAAACAGAACATATGAACGCTGGTTTGAAACACGCACATCCGACCCGCTTACAGTAAATCAGGGTTCGCCATTTACCCTTGATTCCACCAATACCATCAGTACAGCCGGTACAATAACAAAAAATGGCACCCTTGCGGGTACAGGTGCAATCTATCAGAACTATCAGGGAGATGCAGACCAGGGAGGGTTTGCCAACTATGTGTTCGGGGCCCAGGAGAATGCCTTCGAAAGGGATACCATCGGTTTTAACAACCGGTTCTCATCCAGATCCACCATCAGTACATTTCTCTTCAGCGACCTTGCAGTTCAGGGGGCATTCAGTGTTTCAAAGCCTGCCGGCATGTCTGATACACTCACGCTTGCTTCCCTGAAAGGCATCGTCGTTTCGCAGCCTGTCACGATATCTTCTCTATTAAACAATCTGAGTCTTATTGCTTCGAATGGTTCAATAAATATCAATAAGTCAATTACCGCCTCCATTGCCCCGAAATCATCGGCTGAGCTTGCAATGGAAACCCAGTCAAAAGGTCAGTATGTTGGCGTGGATAACTGGCAGGCGCATGATCCGTTACCGGCCGGAACAGTGGTAGTCAATTCTACGGGTTCAGCGTATGGCTCCCTTACGTCGGCAGCGTCTGAATATCTCGCGCCCGACACAACGAGAGACGCAGCCAAGACCGGTGGTGTGGTAGATGCAAGAACATACAATTATGCTGTCCAGGTGGGGCCATACAGAAATATGACAAACAATCCTCCGCAAACCCCATTTCAATACAGTAAATACGTTGCCCGTTATGAAGTTACCCGACCCCTTCCGATAGCTTACTCTGCAGTTGAAAATAATCCACAATTCGGCTCGGGCCTTACAAGCGGACAGCCCACAGACCAATACCGGACACTCTTCAACCGATCTGACCTTGTGCGCCTTGGATATCTAAAGATTATCACTTATGATGCCAATGATGTCAGCAGTCTCGATGCGGAAATAAAACCCTTTTCGGATTACGCCACAACGTATATTTCAAACTCCGAACTCGAAAACAAGGTAAAGGAAGTCTGGCAAACGGAAATGGCAAAGAAGTCAACTGAAAAACAGGCTGAGGCACAGCGACTTATTGATGAAGCAAAAGCAGTGCAGGACATGACCACCAACCGGAACCCGTCAACCGGCGATGGCACGGCAAGTAGCACCACAACGAGGTCATATCAGGAATTCTTTGCATATGCACGCGGCGCAGGGAGCGACCTGAATATTGCTGCCAACCAGAGTGTAAGCGGGTTCGGCAGGGTCACGATGGCGGCGGAAGGGAATATCAATATTAACGGAGAGGTTGCAGGGGCGGAAAATTTTTACGGTATCGGATCAAATAATATAAAGGTTGCCGATGGAGGATTGATCGAGGTATTTACCGATAACCGCCTGACAGGCGGCGGCACCATTGAGCTTTCTGCGCAGAATAAGATAGAGATTGCCGGCAGGGTTCAGGCAAGCGCTACCCCCCAGAATTATTTTAACCAGTGGCAAAAGGCAGGGGGAATAACCTTGAACAGCCTGAATGCAGACCCTAACTCAATCGCTATCGATATTACGAGCACCGGGCAGATCCTTGCCCTGATTAATTCAGCTTCATATACAAAATCCGATGCCGGCCGGTCAAAGGTTGAGCTCACCTCGGCGGGCGGTAAAATACAGATTGACGGCCTCACAATTGCCGGGGAAAATTACGGGAAAAATATCGTCGCTGATTATGGCGACCTCAATATAGTCAATAACGGTATCAAAGGGGTTATTGATATTCTGAGCGGCGCGGGGCTTCAGGCGGACATCCTGAAAATAGGCGCCCTTGGCACTGAAGGGGTGCTCAATATCTATGCCGGAAGCAAGATGGATGCAAACACACAGATAAAATTATTTGGCGGGCAGCTTTCCGGTGGGGCGGTTATATTCGGAGGCAGCGGCACAGTAAACCTCACATCTCCCGCTGTCCTCATCAGCGCAGACAAGGTTCAGGTCAATACCGGTGTTCTTGTCAATACGAGCACTGTGGCAGCAGATGTGTATGCGAATAAAAACTACTGGAATACTGCACAGGGAGGCAATCCGGGCGCTTCATTGCAATATAACGGCACATGGTCAACAACACCGAACAAAAAGGGGCCGCCGCTGACCCCGGCAGGTAATTTTTAGGAAACCCCCGGTGATCCGGCCAGCATTAAAATTAGTTGCATTTTTATGAAGGTCAGAGGAAAAACGGTGAAAAGTAGTTTTAAGTTTTAATGGCTGTTGTCCAAATCTCGCTTTCACGGGAACGCTGTTTCCCTCTCTGCTCATATCCAAATATTATTGGTTGTATGTATGTTTGGGCAACAGGCCGTGAAGATTTGACCCTGTAGCGTTCAATGTTGAAAGCAGTTTCGTGCAAGATGGCGTCAGTATTGGCTTATCGGCTATTTTATAAATTGCTTACATTGAAAAAAAAACTATATTGTATTTTTAGTACAGTAAAAGCAAAAAAACCGCCTTTCTCATCATTTCTCATCATTTATCACTTGACATAATTCAATATGTGAATTAAGCTACTTATAACGTATATGTTAGCAATGGCTTCTAATTGAATCTCATGAAATATCATTTGAAATGTTATCAATACGTTAAACCAATAAGCGCTTAAAGGGGTGAATTATGAAACGTATAAAGACAAAGAACACCGGCGTCTATTCAAGGAAATCCGATGTACGGAAGCATAACAAGAAACCGGATGTCTGTTACGATGTCGTTTACCGGAATCAAGGCAAGCTGGTATGGGAAAAAATAGGCTGGCTATCGGAAGGCATAACGGAAAAACTTGCGGTTCAGATCAGAGGGGAACGGATCCGGGCGCTGCGGTTCGGTGAAACATTACCAAAACAGAAGGCAAAGATAAAATATTTTAAAGATGTCGCTGAGACATACAAGACCTGGGCGCGAGAGAACAAAGCGAGCTGGGTGTCGGACTTTTCCAGACTGAAAAAGCATCTTATTCCGGCCCTCGGGAAGCTGAGACTTGACGAAATAACATCGTTCAGACTTGAAAAGTTAAAAAGTGACTTGACCCATAAAAAACTTGCACCGGGGACCGTGAAGGGATGTCTTGTCTTATTCAGAACTATTTTTAATAAAAGTGTAGCCTGGGGACTTCATGCCGGCGCGAATCCTATTAAAGGCATTAAATTGCCTTCTGTACAAAACCAGCGCGAGAGGTTCCTCTCATATGATGAAGCTAAAATGTTACTCGAAGCGCTCAAAGCAAGATCAGAAACGCTGTATGATATGGCCACAGTTAGCCTACACTGCGGATTAAGGGCAGGAGAGATATTCAGCCTTAAGGGACAACATATCGACCTTGAGAACGGCCTTATAACGGTAGCAGATGCAAAGAACAAACAATCACGAAAGGCATTTATGACAAATACCGTAAAGGATATTTTAAAAAACAGAATGACAGAAAAAGAGAATTATATTTTTGTGCATCACGGAAAACACAAGATAAAGGTGGTCCCTGAAAGCTATCGAGAGGTGGTTCAAGAGTTGGGATTTAATAAGGGCATAGAGGACAGGCGGCAGAAGGTGTGCTTCCATACCTTAAGGCATACATTTGCAAGCTGGCTGGCATTACAAGGCGAATCATTAATGACTATCCGGGAACTCCTCGGGCATATGTCGTTCGGAATGACCCAGAAGTATGCTCACCTAATACCAGATGAGAAGAGAAAAGCAACATTGAGACTTGAACAGGCGTTCAATAAAAAGGCCGTCAAGACAGAAAAAGTGGAGGGATAGAAAATGGATGTTGATAAAAAAGATGTAGTATGTGTCGTGCCCTTGCTATTATCAAGGGTATCAAGCTCTAATATAGATAAAAAACGTGTAGTATATGAAGTGCCCTTGCCGGATGATATTTTAGAAGGTTATCCTTTAAAGGCAATATCGGACGATGATCTTCCAGAAGGATGTTTTAGTTTTCATAACAGGCATGGCCTGTTCGCGATGATAAATGGTTATGAAGAACAGGCCCGCGAGATTCTCAAAGACGGTGGTTATCCTTTGACGGGGCAAGAACTTGAGGCGATGAGTGAGAGGCTTCCAAAACAAATCCGGGATATTTTGTATATGTTTGTCTGGTTTGAAAGGGTTCGCCGGGAAGTAGAAAAAAACGATGCAAAAATGTCGGCGTATTTCATGGCACATGCAATTCATTCAGCTATGAAAGCCCGGATCGAACCAAAAGTACAAAAAATTAAAATGGGTGTCGCCTTCACAGATACAAGAGCCATAGTATTTAAGAGGGAAGTTGTCGGACATAAAAATATTCGGGAAGCTCTTGCGAAAAGCCTCGTTGCAAAATATCCAAAGTTGACTGGCAGCAAAGTTGCAGCAAAAATTACGAGTAAACCTATGCCCTTTAAACACGAAGGAATGGACTGTGTCGCATATCGAATCATAAGGGATGATCGATCCGGTAAAAAAAATATCTATGTCTGTTTTGAGACACCGGAAGGTTCTTTCAATCACGCGATGGATACCTTTCTCAATACCCTAAATACAGAAATAAAAAATAGGTAAAAAAACTTCGGCAATCCCCTGTTTACTGTTTTATTATCCAATAATATCAAATAGTTAAAATCATGTAACGTCTTGATAAGCTCAGTTATCTATATTATAACCCCCTTATGAACACTGAATTAAAAGGAGGTCACATGCGAGACATTAAAAGAACAGCGAAACCAGGAGAAATATCAGTTATTTTTGGATTAGATACCGGGACCCTGGCAAATATGAGAAGTCAGAAGCGGGGCCCGAGGTATTACAAACAAGGGAGAGGGGTTTTTTACTTTCTTGAGGACGTCGAGGCATGGCTTAAGCAGAACCCAATGGAAACCATCGACAGCATTAAAGGATGAGGCAACGGCAATGGAAAAATCAAGTCAACAAATATCAATTCTCGACCTCAACACGGCGGCCTTCCTGTCTATGCACGGACTTGAACCGCAGCTATCCATGCAAGGCGGGCGGGTAGTTTTTAACTTCCAGGCGGATGCAGAGTTTTACAAATTATCTTCCTTGTACAACGATAATCTGTCTGTTGGTTGTCTTGACTTTGTGCAGGCGCTTAAGAAGATGAGAGGCAAAATGTTAAATATGAAAGAACACACAGGAAATGGCAACGGGGTAAAAAATGGAAACTTCAACCGTTAACCTTTTAAGGCCTGCCCGTAATTCAGAAGCGAACCCCTGCCCTTATTGCCGGAACTTTAAATCCTTTGTCTGGTATGTTTTCACAGACACATACGGACGGCGTTACTTCAACCGCCTTAATGCTTTTTATTGTCCACGCTGTGGAAAAACCTTGAAGCGCCCGGGGGGTAAATAATGCTTAATGATGCCATTACATATCTCAAAAAAGGCTTTTCAGTTATTCCCGTTCAAAAAGATAAAAAACCTTTCATTAAGTGGGAACCCTACCAGAAACAGAAACCGACCATTGAAGAAATTACGACATGGTTTAAAAAATGGCCCGATGCCATGATCGGACTTGTTACCGGGACCATTTCAGAGTTATGTGTCATCGATTGCGATACACCAGAGGGACAAGGCAAGGTTGATGAGCTTATATCAGATAACCTTGTTTTTCCTGTAGCAGAGACCCCCAGAGGCGGCAAGCACTATTATTTCAAGATGCCCAATGAACCGCTTGGCAACAATGCTGGAGCGATCCCAGGGGTAGACTTCAGAGGCGAAGGTGGTTACATTGTCGCACCGCCGTCAATCAATGGCACCGGGAAGGGTTATCGATGGGTTGACGGTTTGAGCATTGATGAGATTGAACCTCCGGAACTGCCAGCGCCTTATATTAATCTTTTAAATAAAGCATTAGTATTTAATAGGGGTATAAGGGGGGGTGAAAACCTTACAGATGAAAACCTTACAAAACCTTACAAAGCCTTACAATTCCTTACACAAGGGACACGGGATAATGACCTTTTTCATGTAGCAAATTGCATGATTAAGGGTGGTATTGAACCGGATAAGGCATACAAGGTATTAGAAATACTTGCAAATAATTGTGAACCGCCTTTCCCGGTGTCTGAAATTAAGAACAAAATCGAATCAGTACTAAAGCGGGTAGATAAGCGGGAGAGAAACCTCAAAAAAGAGGTTTTGGAGTGGTTAGACCTTACAGAAGGTTACTGGAACCTTACAGAACTTAACAAAACCTTACAAAACCTTACAAGGGAAGAAAAAGTTAATCTTCATGTTATCATTCACCGGCTGAAAAAAGACGGAATCATTGAGAAATATGGCAATCAGGCCGGGGTATATAGACGCGTAGACACAACATGTGAAAACATAGACTTCCTAAATGCTTCGAATGAAAGCCTTAATATCAAGTGGCCATTTGAACTCGAGAAACTGGTAAAGACACTTCCTAAAAATATCATTATCATTGCCGGGGAACCGAACGCCGGGAAGACCGCCTTCCTTTTGAATGTTGCCGAAATGAACCAGGGCAGCCAGGAGGTTTATTACTTTTCAAGTGAAATGGGAAGTATGGAACTGAAAGACCGCCTTTCAAAGTTTACCCGGCCTTTAAATTCATGGAAGGTGAAATTCCTTGAGCGATCTTCAAACTTTGCCGATGTGATCCGACCGGACGCAATCAACATAATTGATTTCCTTGAAATTCATGATGAGTTTTACAAGGTAGGCGCTTTGATCAAAGAGGTTTTTGATAAACTCAACAAAGGAATCGCGGTAATTGCGATCCAGAAGAATAAGGGCAATGAGTACGGTTTAGGCGGGGGTAGAGGTCTTGAAAAAGCCAGACTATACCTCAGCATGGAACCAGGCAAAATAAAGATTGTCAAGGCGAAGAACTGGACAGACAGTTACAATAATCCGAATGGCCTTGAATGTAGTTTCAAACTCGTTAAGGGTTGTCACTTCATACCTGATAAATGGCAGAGATCAATAAAATAAGGGGTTATCAACATGACAGAAAAAATCAAAAACCGGCAGCATAAAGGCAATAGTAGGAAGCAACAAAAGGAAATAAAAAACAGGCATACTGCATCCAAAGCACGCAGCAGGTTTGTAGATGAAAGCGAAAAGGCAAAGACAAAGCGGGGAATGTTAAGGTATGAATGAAAAGCGTAATAACATCATGGGGATAGGGGCTATGCCATTCCCCGGAAGCCTCAAGCTCGGGAAACCTCGCTGGCTATCATACAAGGAAAATGTACGAATTTTCAGAATCAAGGAGGGGGTTAAAGCATAATGACTGGACATGGAGGCAAAAGGGCAGGAGCGGGCCGGAAAAAGAAGGACAGGAGCGAACAAGGTTACTTTGACGACGCGGAAAGTTATCTAATGGCCGTTGTCCAGGGGCGGACAATCCCCGACGCTGTGCGGGTACAGGCGGCAAAGACTTTGATCGGATACCAGCAAGCTAAACAGAGGGCACCTGTTAAATCACCGGCACCTTCACAGCTTCACAGAAAAGCACTTTCAAGCGTACAGAAAGCGGCAAGCGATGAGTTTGAAAAAAAAGCAATTCAAATCAGGGCAAAATTAAAAGCCAAAGGAGGAAAATGAAATGAGTGTTAACCTTTTCCCTATGCCGGAAAGTTACAGGAAAATTTCAAAAAAGTTTAGGCCAGGACGTCCGCCTCTCCATTTGAAGTGTGGCGAAGATGGGAAGCCGTTACCAGAAGAAATCGAGGAGGCACGCGAACTCTTTAAAATTCTCGATGAGGAATCGAAAGACTGGTGGGGCCGAGGCGGTATTTTTAAAGGTCTATAAGCTTTTTAAAAAAATTGGAGGTAACACCAATGAAAGCATTGGAACGGAATCAGATTGAAGAGGGTAAAAAACTGCTTGAATACTGGGAAATAAAGGGCTGATGAAGAACACCCTGCCCGATAAGCTATTCTTTAGACCTTCCGATGTTGCGCATATGTTCGATATATCGGTTAAAACCGTGTACGGTTGGATTGAAACTGGCAAATTGCGGGCCATAAGGATTACAGATCGGACCCTGAGGATACCAAGGGCAGCGATTGAAAAAATATTAAAAGAAACGGACGAATGACTCCCTTTATGTGCTGTTCTGTCTTAGTGAATTTTAAGCTTTTGCAGTAAACTTTAATTATAGGAGCGAACAAAATGAAACCTAAGAATTTCATGATTGACCCCGAGGTACACAAGCAGTTAAAGCTTTTCGCAGTACGAAGAGATATCCGGATCGGAGACGCGATAAAATTACTACTGGATAAAAACAGCCAGGAGATAAAATATAGTTGTGGCAGTCCAGGACAAAACACTAACGAAATTAAAGGAGAATTAAAATAAACCATAAGCGGTCTGAGAAGACCCATAAAACTTATATGGCACCTGAACATTCTCTTGAATGGTGCAGGCCAAACTTCAAACCCTCTTCATGGCTCCCTTGAGACGTGAAGTCAAAACCCGGGCAGCCGCTCCCTTGAGCGGAAAAAACGGAAAATCACAAAAACAAAAATTGATTTAAAGGAGATATTCTTATGAACGCTAATCAGAAAAAAATGGATGAATTATTTAAACAATATGAAGCAATACGCTTACTTGCGGAATCAGAAGGCCGCGACCTTACAGCAAAGGACCGCGAAAATCGAACAAAAATAAAGGCTGAAATAGACCGGCTTTGCGCAATTGACGACGGGGATGCGGAAGAAAAAGAGCTCCGTACGCGCCTCTATGGTGATCCCAATGAGAATAGGTCCTTGACCCTGGAAACAGGCGACATTCGGCAAGTCGGCCCGAATGGCATCTACGAGGCAAGAAACGATAAAGTAATACGCGGTAGGGATTACCGGTCATTGTTCGGAAACCCCGGAATCGGCAAAGACGCACCTCTCGATAGAGGCGGGTTTAAAAATTTCAATGAGTTCCTCGCGATCGTTCACTCTGGAAGATCAGACAACCGCCTTCGGATAATGGACACTCGCGCCATGACAATCGGCGGCGGCGGCGACTCAGGCGGTTTTTCAGTCCCAGAGGAATTTTCAGCATGGTTACTTGATTCTTCACTCGAAGGGGAAATTGTCCGGCCCCGCGCCACTGTCTGGCCTATGATTAGCTTAACAAAAAAATGCCCGGGCTGGGACGCTTCGACGCATAACGCAGGCCTTTTTGGGCTAACCGGTACCTGGATGGCGGAATCGGGCAGCGCAACTGAGGTTTTTGCAAAAATGAGGCAGATAACATTAAATGCAAATAAGCTGGCATGCTACACAAGCGCGTCTAACGAGCTTGTAGCAGATGGAATCAGCTTCGAGCAGCAACTTTCAGATGCGATTGTGAAAACTATCGGCTGGTACCTGGATTACGGGTTCATTCAAGGTCTGGGAGCGGGATGGCCTTTAGGCATTTTGAATAGTCCTTCATTAATCACGGTAGCCAAAGAAACCGGGCAGATCGCTAACACGATTCTTTACCATAATATCGTGAAAATGTACGCCCGGCTCGCCCCACAATGCATGAAAAATGCTGTATGGATTGCCAACCAAACGACAATTCCAGCGATGCTCACCATGACGATTACCGTGGGTACGGGTGGAGCTTTTATTCCCGCAGTAGTGCAGAGCAATGGGAAATTTTACCTACTGGGGAAAGAGGTGCTCTTCACCGAAAAATGTCCTGCCCTGTCCAGCAAGGGGGACATAATCCTTGCAGATTTATCGGAGTACACAATCGGCCTGCGGAAGGATGTTTCATTGGATAAGTCAAACGCACCGGGCTGGCTCAAAGACGAAAGCTCATATCGGGCAATTGTCCGGGCCGATGGACAAGCGAAATGGAACGCCCCAATTTCACCTAAGACCGGGGATACCCTGTCCTGGGCTGTGACATTGGCGGCAAGATAGTTTTTAAATTGCATTGGTCTGCTTTTCACTCCTTGATTCCCAGGCCAGTGTATGAAACGCCCTTTAGCTTACCGCTGGGGGGCGTTTTCTTTTATGGGTGCCTCTACGCTTGCCCACAATCAACGAAAAGGGCATAAGGCGGTATAATGCCTTAATACTTTTAAACTTTGTTCTACAGTTGATTATGGGTATATGCTCAAATGAGGGTAGTATCTCGCACGCACACGCGAGGAAGGACGTCTACCAAGGTAGACATTTCAGAACGATCTATCGTAGTATCTCGCACGCACACGCGAGGAAGGACCGACAATAAACTCTACAGAAAGACACATGGAACGTTTGAGGAATACTGTAAAGAGAAGTGGAACATTGAACGCAGAAGGGCATATCAGCTTATTGATGGATATAGAATTTCCGAAAATGTGAACGCCCGTACACAAACTGAATATCAATTAAGACCTCTTACCAAAATCAAAGACCCAGACCAGCAGCGTGAAGCATTCCAGAAGGCAGTTGACACAGCGCCGGAAGGGAAGGTCACGGCAAGGTTATTTCTTGTCCTTGCGTTTCGCCAGGAGTAACTTGATGCCTTCCTCTATGAGCTCACCTATTGGTCTATTCTCATCAACACATAGGTGCTTCAATTCTTTAAGAAGCTCAGGATCTAATCGGACGGAATAGGTTACTCTTTTAATATCGTCTTTTGATTTTACCATATTACAATATTACTCTATTTTTTATAATAATGCAATACGATTTATATTGACTTGAATCTTATTACATGCAATAAAGTAATAACAAAAAATCTTAAGGAGGGTACCAAAATGAACAAGGGGACCGAAGCAAAAGACAATGGGATTGAAAAGAAAATAATTGCAGTAGTCAGGAACCGATGGGATGTCGACAACTATGAAATTTTCATGGGTGTATCTTTTCAGGAGGTTGCAGAGCAGATTGAGGGCAGTAAATACGGTAACGAAAAAGGCATTTCAATTGATATTTTTAAAGACCTTGAAGATATAAGACCTCGCCTCGCAGATGTATGTAGCCACGTCAGCACAATAGCAGAATTGATAAACCCGGAATGTGTATCAGGCGACCATACGCGACATTTGGCCACCATACTATTAACCGAGTTGGCTGGAGAGATGGCTTCACTTACCGAGGCAGTGAACGCTGTGAACCGGGACATTGCAGAAGAAGGGGTGCAGCCATGATTCTATCATATCAAGATATTTTTAAACCAGACTCAAAGAGAGTGAAAATTAAGGCAACGGTTACAACGGCACATTCTGCCAGTCATTACGGGCAGCCTGTCATCGTTCTGCAGGACGGAGGGGCGCTGGACCTTATGTCATGGGTAGCTATGAATTACCGTGTTGAGAAGGCAACGGTTAAGGAGCGGGAAAGATTAACGAAGATGGGATTGATTTAGAAGATTACATACGCAACACAGACCCCGCTTAGAGATAGGCGGGGGTTTTGTTTCTATAGACTTCTGTAATATGTCTTGTCGAATAAGCGGGTTTTTGCTATTATGTTTTTGAGGGTGAAAAAATAAATCCTGTTATCTATGTGTTAGCAGGCTTTGATAACACCCTTGATATAATTACATTATTTGTCCTATTGTTTGTATTTTTAGAATCAAAGGGTTAACATTCTGTATACAGCAATAAAGGTGAGGATGGGAGGACAAAAACCGTTCATAGTTCAAGGTTCAACGTTCAATGTTAGAATAAGAGGCTGGTCATGGGCTATGAGCCGAATTAGCTGATAGCTGATAGCTGATAGTAACTGCCTTAATGTTTTTCGAGCCATGAGCCATGAGCTGCATTAAAAGGGGGAATGGATGGATTTAGAAATTATGCAATCAAGAAACAACGCCCCGTTCACGCTCACAGCAACGCAACGTTTGCAACAACGTCACCACCGTCCTAAAGGTTTGTTCGCATGAACACTGATACGATGAAAGGCAAGCCCAGGGGGGAAATAGTTCTCTACAGAACAGAAGATGGACAGACCAGGCTCGACGTTCGGTTGGAACAGGAGAGCATATGGCTCAGTCTCGCCCAGATGGTAATACTGTTTGAGCGTGATAAATCGGTTATCTCCAGGCATCTCAGCAATATATTCAAATCAAATGAACTGGAGAGGAATTCAGTTGTTGCAAAAAATGCAACAACTGCCTCCGATGGCAAGAGCTATATGGTGGATTACTATAATCTTGATGCAATAATTTCTGTCGGCTACCGGGTAAATTCAAAACGGGGTACGGAGTTCCGTATCTGGGCTACACAGGTACTGAAAGACCATGTCCTGAAAGGATATTCCATCAACGAAAAACGCTTGAAGGAACAGAATGAACGCCTTCTGGAACTGCAACAGACTGTTAGCTTGCTTGGACGGATCATAGAGGAACGCCAGTTGGCAGGACAGGAAGCTGAAGGGCTTCTGAAGGTTATTGCCGACTATTCAATGGCTCTTAAGCTTTTGGATGACTATGACCATAACCGGATCGCAATCAGCGATACAACCGAACCAACAAAATTTGTTATCACTTATGAGGCAGCACGGAGGGCAATCAATAAGCTCGCGAAGGAATCTGATATCACGCAGAGCGGTCTTTTCGGCCGGGAGAAAGATGACTCTTTCAAAAGCTCTCTCGGTGGCATCTACCAGACCTTCGACGGAAAAGAACTCTATCCGAGCGTCGAGGAGAAAGCCGCCCATCTCCTTTATTTCGTTGTGAAGAACCACTCTTTTATTGATGGCAATTCGATTATTCCCAATATGTTCCTACTTGAGCAACCCGGGGAAACTCGTAGATAAGCCCATCAGGATAAACTGTATCCCCAGGGCAAGCGTGATAAGCCCGAAGACCTTCGTTAAAACGTTCATGCCGTTGTGACCGAGGTATTTTAAGACGTATAGGGAGTATCTGAATGATATATAGATAATGAGCGTCATGGCGATGATAGCCGCACCGAGTTTTATGAGCAGTGCCGGGGAATGATGGGTCGCACCGGCGAAGAGTATGACGGTGGAGATGGTCCCAGCACCTGTTGTGAGCGGAATGCCTATGGGAATGACCGCCACGGATATTATTTCCGAAAAGCTCTGTTTGTCGTGTGTCGCCGTCAGGCTCACTTTCGAGTTCTCCATGTTGAGCCCGCTGATGACAAGCAGTATGCCGCCTGCGATACGAAAGGCGCTGATACTTATCTCGAAAAAATTCAAGATGAGGCTCCCGGCCATCATGGCCAGGGCCATAGTTATAAATGCCGTCAATGTCACAGTAAAACAGAACCTGTTTCGCTCCGCCCGGGTGAGTTCCGAGGCGATCGAAAGGTAGAGGGGGATGGCCGGCAGGTTGTTGGCGACGGCAAATAGCCCCAGTAAGTAATGCTGAAAAGACATTTCCATGAATCCTCCTTTTCGGATGGCAGCACTGATTTGTCTTCGCTCAAGCCCTGCTGGTAAAGTAAAGCTTACATGCCAGTATATCATCACTTTTATGTTTTGTATATCGTAAATCTATTGTCATCACCATGCTGGCCCCTCGTCTTCGCTTAACCCGTCTGAGTACCCGATGCCTTTGCGCACCCGATGTCATCGCACGTTTAAACAATTTTCATCTTCCTGCAATTTCAAACAGCTATGGCACGCTTTACGTTTTCCAAGGCAATTGTTCTCCGAATCCCGGGAAAATATTTAAAAAGCAAAAGCGTGCGAAGCAGCGTCCATGTTGACTTTCAGGAGATTTAAGCGATGACAGACACTGTGTCTGTCACTTCCGGCGATATGGAGTCAGGCTGAAGGTAAAGAATGCTGAAGGCTGAAGGGGAAAGGGGAAACGAATTACGATTCACGTAAGGTTCAATCCCGACAGCGGAGGGATATCACACAAGCCTTAATCCTGCCGAAGGCAGGACATCACGGAATTTAAGTTACAAATTGCCCAAAAAACAGCACTTTAAGCTGATATTATCGGATTTTTTCAACTCAAAACTCAACACTCAAAACTCAACACTGCTTTTAAAGGGTTTGTCCGACCCCAATTACGTCCCTCAAATCAGCACGATGGGTTTGACGTGGCGGAGGTTGGAAACGTAAGCATGGTTGAGATAATGTGACACTCGCAGACGAAAGGGGCAGAAACTGATAGGCTCACGCCTAAAATACTACGCCAGTTCTCTACTCTACACTTCGTCATATTATTCACAGATCAAGAAGACTGATGTTGCGGGGCGATTCCTCTCAAGGAGGAGCCGCCCTCATTGATGACTATCTTCCCGGGTGATCATGTGCTGTTATTTGAACGTTACACTTATTTCTACCGGACCTTTTGGATCAAGGTCGATGTATTTTGCCCGTACGGTTGTGCCTGGCTTTGCCGGCATCATCTTTCCGATCGTGCCAAGGGAAAGCAGGTCACCTTTTTTTAATTGCTTTCCTTCTGCAACAAGGGAATCCTTGATCCAGAGAACCACGTTCAGAGGATCCCCGAGCAGGGCGGTGCCTTTTCCTTCTGTAACCATAGCACCCTTTTCATCATACACCTGGAGAGTAAAGTTTCTGAGACGGTTCATCCACTCTGGTGTTGCTGCAAGAGGTATAGGCTCACCCATAACGCCAAAGCGGGCACCCACGTTGATGGCTGCAATAGCCGGACCGCTCATCTTGACTTTCGGATCAAACACCAGGTCAGGCAACTCTATAAAAGGAATTACTACGTCAAGGTTTTTTAACGTATCTTCAGGGGTTTTTGCCTGGTTAATTGCTTCGTTCCCGACCCTTACAAGTAAATCACCTTCACTCAGTGCACGGGCACCGAAATTTGCCTCTATGGTGGCGCCACTCTTAAGCATCATCTTCTTTAGCAGTGTTCCCCGTACAGGGTGGCTCACACCGAAGGCCTTCTGGGCATTGGGATTTGTGAGGCCAGCTTTATACCCCACAGGCTCTCCAAATTCCTTTGCAATCAGCGCAACAAATTTTTCCTGCACCGCAATGCCCTGTTCCATAGTCATAGCGGGATCGACTTCTGTCACAGGTATTTTCTTTAAAAACTGGTCAGCAAGTTTCGAGGCGAAATCCTGGGCATGGACACAGGAGAGATGGAGAGAAAATAACAGAGTAAAAGCGAATAACATAGACACATAACACCTTGCCAATTTGAAACGTTTCATATGTTTCCTCCTTTTTTTTACCTTTTAATGAGTGCAATTTTGATATATAGCTCAATATTATCAGGAGGCATTTCACGTTGTCAATACTTAATGATATAGATGTTAGTTAAAATGCTAAAAACTCCGGAACAGATTCAGGAACTTCGGAAGAAGCTATCACCCGGAGGGCACACAACCTATGACCGACATAGCTCTAAGTAAATGCGTCAGAAATATGTTCCAGAAGAATACCACCATGGAAAGGAATGTCAAAAGAAGAAGCTCAAGGCGTTATCAAGGCAGTTCTTACAGTTTTTGCAAAGAGCTATGAAACATGCCGGGCTTTTGCCTGTGCATGGGTTGTGGCACCTGTCTGCGTGCATCGCACAGGCAGAGACAGGTTACAAATTACCCCCAAAAACAGCACTTTAAACCAATATTATCGGGGTTTTTCAACTCAAAACTCAACACTCAAAACTCAACACTATATTCAAAGGGTTAGTTTTTTATAACTCAACACTCAACGGCCTGTTGCCCAAACATCACGGATAAACTGCACGGATTCTGATATTATGTGTAATAAATGTTCTTAATTGTATACAATAATGATTGAGTATTATGCCCGCATATGATAGAATAAGTTACAGTAAATATAAGGAGATA
>JAPLKD010000212.1 GCA_026388245.1 Pseudomonadota bacterium
CCGTCGGGAGATTCTTCCAAACCTCGGCAGATTTCCCTCGTAAGTCACGTACGCTTATGAATTTCATAACCTAACCTCCAATTGTGTACTAACAGTGTACACCATTGTCACTCATAGTCAAGTTTATTCTTCACATAACAATAAGCTAAGCGGGAGTGGCCCGACAGGGCCGCGATCCGCTTCAGCGCCTGGTTAGCCGTTTGCATTAAAGGCTTCGTTAAACACCACGGTACCATGAGCCTCGCTTTCCTCAAATGGCAATGCGAGCACGTACTGCGGTGGAACGTTGTCAACAAGCAAGTCCGGGAGGCTTTTGAAGCCGAACCTTTCATAATAGCCAGGATCTCCCACAAGCACACAACCTTTCGCGCCCAATGATCTCAGCAAGGACAATCCTTCGCGCATCAGAGATTTTCCAATGCCCTGCTTTTGCAACTCCGGCAAGACAGAGATGGGACCAAGACCATACCAATCAAGGCTGCCATTGGAAATAGTGACGGGCGAGAAGGCTATGTGGCCTACCACCTTCTTCTCTATTTCCGCAACCAGGGAAATAGTGAGCGCGTTCGCATTTCGTAGTGCGTCAATGATGAACTGTTCCGTGTGGTTACTAATGGTAAGATTCTCAAAAGCTGCTTTCGTGATTACCGAGATCGTCTCGATATCGAACTCACTTTCATTGCGGATAATGAAATTCATGTCCAACATTCACCTCGTATGTTTACGTCCTGACGGCTAACGCAAAAATCAGCCACGAGTGTAACGAGTTGGCTGCATTGACTGGTTCGCTCATAATGTTTTCTTCAAGTCTTCTGGGGTTATCTCGCAGTCACGCAGGATTTGGGCCAAAAGTCCACGGCCAATTGTCTCACCTGTATGAGGAACCACAGTACACCTGCCGTCGGAGTGTTGAAGGAAGTTGTGGCTACCCTTGCTACGAACCACATCAAAGCCTATTTTCTTAAGGGTTTTGATGAGATGTTTACCGGTGATAGCAGGGAAGCTACTCACGCTGTGACCGCCACACGTTGAACCCCAATAAACTCAGTGACTGCGGGCTCTTCCACTTCGAGGCAGAGTTCAATTGCTTCTTTGATTCTTTTCATAAGAACGTCGAGTGACTTTGCCTGCGTATGACACCCGCGTAATGTTGGTACAGAGGCAACAAAAAACCCATCCTCATCTTTCTCTATAACCACGCTAAACTCTAGCTCTCTATTCATTTCGTTAATCCTCCATCTCTTATAATATCATAGAGGAAGAATTGCTTCATCTTTTATTTGCAGCGAACACCAGCGTCAGCGAGAGGCTGCTTTATGGCCGATTGGCTGCACGCGCTCGTTGGAACTTTTTTGCCTCTATCTGCTTTTCTATGTTTTTGTTTTATTATATCTTCTATTCCGTTTTTTGTCTTTATTCTTATCTCAACTTTCAATAAGATGAAAACCTACCATTTTCAGGAACCTTCTTTTTTGCCTTCCTGTACTCAAATAAAGACATTTTTAAAAAGGTTTCCAAGATTATATTCACAGTGAATATAAATAATACATGATTGTTCAAACCAAAGCCTGTATTGACTTTACAGAGATTTCCTGTTTTACACCAACAGTTGGTGTTAGCACTACAGACACAGTGTCTGTAATTGCACAAAATGATCTGAAATCGATATTTATTTGTCATCTGGTTCCAACGTAAAGTTCACCGGGAGCGTTAGCGATCCGGTGAAACGACTTGTTGGGCCATTACCAAGGGTGGACCCCATTTCTGCACATTAATTCCGCTCAAATCTTTCCAATTTTAATGTTACAAGGTTATAGCTATCGGGGCATTGTAGCTCAATCGTATCGCCTTCCCACCAAGGAAGATTTCCTCCGAATTGGAAGGTAGAAAGGTTGGGGAAAACATCATGATAGAAAAATCCACATAACCCGCCAGGATTATGACAACTGATCTCGAATGTATCCCCTACCTGATGACCAGCATTGCATTCACCTTTCACACCTGCAATCGTCGCTACAACTTTTTTACCTATCCCTGGATCTTTTGCCATTCTTATTACCCTCCTCCTTTAATGCGTACTCCTCCTTTAATGCGTACGCGGGGACGTTCTTCACTTATTTCACTTATAGACCCCGTCGCCCTTCTTCAGTACATTAGCGACAGCAGAAATTGATACACCGAGCAAGCAGGCGGTTTTCGTGATAGGCAGTCCAAGTTCAAGCACGAGGGTGTGCACCAGTTTTGCCCTTGTTTTTGAGACTATCCGGTTTCGTGATCCGTTGGCAATCTGCTGCTCATTTATGCCCGAGTCTTTGCAGGATTGGGCAATAATGGCCTTGATGTGGTCATCGCGGTCCTGAGTCTCCTGGTACTTCTCTCTGCCGGTAACGCTGCGCACCTGATTCACAAAGGTGCTGCTCCCCAATATCCGGGCATCATAGGCGCTGTGCACGTTGTTTTCCCCGGAAACAACCCGGGGCAACCCGCCGAGGCTTCTGACAAGACCTCCTCCTGTCAATTCAGGTCTCTTTCCCCTGTCCCTTGCCTCATCGACGAACTGTCTGTAGAGTAAGACTGCCTTCCTGTCGTCGGTGCTGAAATTATCGAGTACATACTTCCTGTCCTGCCAGTTGCAGAGGATTTTCCCCATGAGTGCTGCATGTCCGCACCAAGGGTAGGTATCAAGTTCATCGAGGCTGTTCACGACTTTGGCCCTGAGCGGATTAAGGTGAATGTATCGTATCAATTCAAGAAGATAGGGCTCTTCCTCACACACAATTGACTTATAACGGTTTTGAAAGAGGTGTCCACTCCGGCGGTGTCTCCTGTTGAAATAGACGGCATATCTGGTCATGAGCTTGCGCATAAAAGATGGTAATCCCAGAGGTCCGCTAAAAAGAAGAAGGTGAAAATGGTTCCTCATGAGGGACCAGGCTAAAATTCGAGTGGCTGTGACACCCGACAGGTCTTCAAGACC
>JAPLKD010000165.1 GCA_026388245.1 Pseudomonadota bacterium
GCAAAGCTGAGGACAATCGGGAAAACTATACTCCTTGTGGAACAGAACGTTTTTGAATCTCTTGACATATGCGACCGCGGATATGTTCTCCAGACGGGCAGGACAATCCAGGAAGGGACGGGCAAAGAACTCCTCAATGCAGAGTCAATAAAAAAGGCCTTTCTGGGACTTTAGCAGTAAAAAAGGGGTCAAAAATCAGGGGTCAGGGGTCCAGTGAAAACAAATCCGCAATCCACATTAAAATCCGTCATTCGTCGTTCGTACTTCGTTAAAGGCCGTACATCGTCATTCGTCGTTCGTACTTCGTTAAAGGCTTTTCTCGATGTACTATGTACGATGTACGATGTACGATGTACGGATTCTTTCACCTTTCACCTTCTCCCTTCAGCCTTCAGCCTTCAGCCTGCCTCTTTCACCTTTCACCTGTCACCTTTCACCTTTTCATCATGATCATCCCCATCTTTCTCCCCCATCTCGGCTGCATTGACCGCTGCATATACTGCAATCAGGGGTACATAACAAACGTTCTGGATGATGATATCCGTTCCACCATAAAACATTCGCTTAAAGTCAATAAGGATGCATTTGAGATTGGCCTCTACGGGGGAAACATGTTCAATGTCGACCCCTCTTTATTGAGAACCCTTTTCAATTACTTCGAGCCATACAAAGAAAGGATTGCGAATTTCAGGATTTCTACAAAACCCGTTCCCTTAAAAGAAGAGACGAGTTGGATTCTGAGGGCAAACAATGTGAGCGTCATCGAGCTCGGGATGCCCACCTTCAATAACGATATCCTCAAGGAACTGAACAGGCAGCATACAGTTGATGAGTTCCTTACAACCTTTCATGCCTTGAAGAATGAAGGTTTTAGCGTTGCGATTCAGGTAATGGTGGGGCTTCCCGAAGAATCGTGGAGCGACGTAATAACAACAGCAAACAATATTGTTCAGTTGAACCCTTTTTACATAAGAATCTACCCGCTCGTTGTCATAGCGGATACACCCCTGGAAACAATGTATAATAATGGCGTTTTTGTTCCGATTCCCTTTGATGAAGCCCTTGACAGGGCGGTTTTCATCTATCTCACCGCCTTGAAACACAACGTAAAGACTGTGAAAATAGGGCTTACCGACAACGAAATTATCAAAGATAAAGTTGTTGCAGGCCATTACCACCCGGCCTTCGGATACCTCGTACGGTCACAGGCATTCTACCTTGGGGTGAAGACCTTGATTGATAAACATGCGCTGAAAGGTGATGTAATTGTCCACCTCAATAACAGAGACATCCCCCATCTTATAGGCCAGAGACGTGTGAACATTGAGCGGTTTCAAAAAGCAGGCATCACAATTACATGGCAGAAAGAGGATATTGATGAAGGCAATTTTATTATACAGAGCTCTCTATCAAGGGTCAGCGGAAATATCTTCAATGCCCTTAGTGAATTGGCACAAAACACATGAAAGACTTTTTCGTTTTGCCACAGACCTGTCTGCCTCGTACAAGGCACAGGCAGGTAAAGGCAGATAAATGCGGATGAAGAGCATAGCAACATGTGTCCAGAATCACCAGCCTGTTAACTTTAAGCTGGTAGAACATGAGAAAATGTTTGTATTTACCATGTTGCAGGGTTAGAATTTCAACAAAAACACAGGGGTAATATGGCGACGAAGAAGGCGACGAGTGTAAATCCTGAGTTCTTGTATATTCCCATGGCAAATATCGTGGTGTTGGAGCAGGTACGATCGAATGTCAATACAGAAGCGGACTCATTTAAGTCTCTTGTGCAATCAATCAAAGACAAGGGCATCTTAGAACCTCTCATTGTAACCAAAGGAGACGGCGACTCATACACCCTCATCTGCGGGGAGAGACGTCTTGAGGCAGCCCGGCAACTCGAACTCGAATTTATACCGGTGCGGATCATAGAAACAGTCAAGGAATCAGGCGAGACTATAGCACTTCAACTGACAGAAAACCTGCAACGTGAAGATCTGAATCCCATGGATCAGGCCAAAGGGATACTGGCATATATTCAGGCGAAACATCCTGACAAAAACTATGATGCGGATGGGGTGATGAGCGAGCTGGTAAGGTACACCCGGAAGCCCGAAACCCTCCAGGAAGAAGTTGTTAAAACTGTTTTAACGATTTCTGAAATCGTCGGCAAATCAATAATGACGCTGTTTAACGGGCTTTCACTTCTAAAACTTCCTGATGAGATTCAGGCTGCTATCCGGCAAGGAAATCTCCCCGTTTCTCAGGGGTACCTCTTCGCTGCCAACCTCGAATGTCCTGATCGTGATAAGATATTTGAGGCCGTCATGAAGACACCCGTTACCAATGCCACCCTGAATAATCTGCTTACAGCATATAAGAAGGTCAAACCAATCCCAGGTGTTACAAAGCTCATACCTATGAAGAAGCAGATTGAAAGCTTACGATTCGTAGAGTCACGCATCGAGTCGGGCATCGCAAAATACACAAAACCCGACCTTGTGACACTTCTTGATGAATTGCACGTTTTCTGTGCCTTAGTGGAACTGCGGATACCGATTGCCACGGAACCTCCGCCGGAGAAGAAAAAGCCACAGCAGGTGTGAGGAAACCCGTGAAAAGTGAATGGCAATCAGAAAACATTGAACATTAAACAGCTTTTCGCAGGCCGTACGGTTTAATCCTGCCGAAGGCGGAACAATGAGATGGGGAATAATATGGAAACTAACTCCAAGATCCTTGCAGGCAAGGAAAATCCTAAGAAGAGCGAAAAGAACTTTGCTTTCATTGACAGCCAAAATCTGAACCTGTCTATTCGTGATCAAGGATGGGTTCTCG
>JAPLKD010000069.1 GCA_026388245.1 Pseudomonadota bacterium
AAATGAGCTCCTGCTGTTAAATTGAACGGCTCCCGCTTCCCTTCGCTTTCACGGGACTGGCCAGCTTGAAACGCCTGATCACTTCGTCGCCGATCAACCGGGCGGCTTCGTCGTACTGCACCAGATCCGTATTGATGATCAAGTGATAGAGCAATGGATCATCGATGTCTTTGTCGAAGTTGTCCTTTAGGTAGCGCCTGCGTCCCTTATCCTTTTTCTTGATATAATTGATGGCTGATTTTAGATTTAGACCGAAGACCTTCTGCGCCCGCTCGATCCTCTTTTCAAGCGACCCGACCAGGTGCACATGAAAGACAGTCTGCAGCTCGCTGGTGACGACGTTGGCCCCCCGGCCCACCAGAATAACATTCCCCATTTGCGCAAGGCGTAATATGGTTGCGTTAGTCTGCTCCACGAGCGTCCAGGTAGAGGGGTGCAAACCCAGCAACTCCTCAACTGCATCGATCAACATGGCCTTGTGGCCTTCCTTCATGAAATCGCCAATGCTCTTGTGGTGATGGTGTTCCTCCAGCACTTTTGCCACGAGATGCTGAGAGAAAACGGTCCACACCTCATGAGAAGGAGTGTGTGTTTGCAGATAGTCTGCCAGATTTGAAGCGACCGTAAGCCCGCCCGCCCCCTCTGCCCGTGAAATAGTTATTGCTGGTTTTGTCGAGGTTTCAGAAGTATCTTTGTCCTTCGCGCCAAAGTGGCGTTTTATGAAAGACTCACTTTTTTCAGAACTAATATTCTCCCACATGTCTCGGTCCTCCTATTCCTTCAGTGCTCCAGTTGTCCACCCACTTGTGAACTCATTTCGTAACAGGCGCGGGGAATGGTGTATTTCCGGTCATGCGTCTACGGAACCCTCAAAAAAATATCTTACTGGTTCCTTCCTGTACCACTAAAACTTTTTCTACATTTAACCTATATCCCACCGTTAAAAGTTTGTCAACACAATTTTTTGAGGCTGTTTTTGTAAATTCATGCCCTTTTCCCCGGATGTTTCACGAAAAACATCAGCAGCGCAGAGAATATCGCAGCAAGTGCTGCAATGCCGAAGGGGATATAAAAGGACCCTGTAGCATCCCTTATCTGGCCACCCATCCTGTTTGCAATGATAGCCCCTGAACCGTAAAACAGGGTAAGCGCCCCTATAACGGTCCCCATCATCTCTCTCTTGAAATAATCCCCGCCACAGGCGCCATACATCGGGAACGTTGCCCCGAAAAATGCCCCGATAAAACCAATACTTATAAACAACCAGGGTTCATTCCCCCCTGCAAGGATAATACTCAATACGCTCAATGCAATACAGGCATTTGTAAGTAAAATCGTCATTCGCCTGCCGATATAATCGGACGCCATCGGGATTGTGAGCACTCCGACAATCTGTCCTATGCCGTGAATGGTTGCAAGCATGGAAGCCTTGCCGTATGAGAATCCCAGCTCATATCTTGCATAGTCAACCATAAAGGTAAGGATAAGATAGAGAGCGGCGGCAATCAGAAAATAGGAGGAACCTATGATCCAAAATTGTGGCAGTGTAAGGATCTCTGAGAACCTTATTTTTTGTGCCTGTGCAGAAGGGGCGCCCTGAGCAGTTCCCCCATCGTCAGGCAACTGCCCCCATGGAGAAACCCCTTTATCCTCAGGCTTGCTCCTCAAAAACAATGCATTCACCACAACCATAAGAAGCGCTGCTATGCCTAACAAATACCAGCAGTATCTCCAACTCCATTGCGCTACCACAACGGGGTAAAACTTTCCCATTGTAGCAAAACCAAGCCCGAATCCGGTAGAGAGTATGCCGAGCGCCATCCCTTTCTTTTTGATAGCAAACCACTTCTGGACAAGCGTTATAATTGGCGTCCACATGGCCGCTCCACCCATGCCGACAATCCCGTAAAAAATGCATGCCTGCCAGAAACTTTGTGCTGTGCCCATCAGAATAGTGCCTACCCCGAGGATGATGCAGAAGAATGGTATTACCCTTCTCGCACCAATACGGTCTGTAAGGTAACCGGTAAAGAGCGAGAAAATGACATACACAATAAAATAGGAATTGAATATGTCGCCCCCCTGCCTTCTTGTAAACCCCATTGTCCGTATCATCTCCGGCAACAAAACGCTATAACCAAGACGTATCCCGTAGCTGATATAGAGGTCTACAAAACATACAGCAAGTATCACCCACGCCCAGTGGAGACCGCTGCTTGCAGGTTTCCCTTCGTTAGCCATATCCATATCCCCCTTTTTTAGCTACAACCAAATGTTCACGGTTCACAGTTCACAGTAAAAGCTGTATTTCGCATTTCGTTAACCCGCAACTGACTTTTTCCCCGTTTCTCCGTTTCCTCTTTTATTCCTTTCACCTTTCCCCTTCAGCCTATATCCCCAGTTTCCTTCTCTTCGCTTCGATATGTGCCAGGATGCTGTCCACTGCCTTCACCGGGTCTTTTTCTACGCTCATAATGCCGCCGGTAACCTGCTTGCAGTCCTCAGTAAGTAGCTTAACAAGGTTCGGTCCGCCTGTTATAGTAGGGACAGGATTGACATATGTATAAAGTCCAAAAGCAAGGGCAAATACCGCATCAATGGTAGCCTTCTGTTCCATGTACTCAGGGGCAACTGCCGCCACCGGAAGGTCAGAAACAGAAATACCTCCCAAAGAATAAGACAGTGCAGCAAGAAAATCAGCGATACGGCCTGTATCAGTGCATGTACCGTAGCTGAGGACCGGCGGTATTTTGAGCAGTTCGCAAACCGCCTTAAGGCCATTCCCTGCCAGTTCTTTTGCTTCGAGGCTGCACAGACCGGCAACCTGCATGGCGGCGTTTCCACACCCCATAGACAGTACAAGAACATCCCGCTTAATCAACTCCTTCGCTATACGGACACTATGAACATCCTGTCCTGAATCGCGAAGGGATGTGCAGGATACAAGCCCTGCAACGCCGCGCAGCATCCCGCTCGTTATTGCCTTAAGTAATGGCTCAGGCGTTCCTCCCAGGGCTTCAATGATACTCTCAGTCGAAAAACCAACGATAGCCTCTCTCATGGGCAGCCCTGTAACCGGCTCAACCGTTGCCCTCCGTTCCTTGAAATTATCTATGGCCATCTGAAGAAGTTGGGCAGCCTGTCCTTCGACCTCCACAGGATCGTAGTCAATCCTCTCTCTGACACCCTCAAAAGCCACGAGCTGGCTTACCGGGATAAGCTTGAATTTGTACTTTTCGGCATAGAACGGGTCAACAGGCATGCAGCAGTTCATATCGCAGGCAAAAAGATCTATGCACCCGCTCGCCATTACCGCCTCCTGCATAATCCAGTTGCCGGTAAATCCATAAAATACATCGTCCATCTCCCAGCGTTGGATCATCTCCTGGCCGGTTTCGATATTTGCAATAATCCTGAGGCCTTTAGCGCCGACAGCCTTTGCCTTCTCCTGCCATTCCGGTTCCCTGGCAAGCTGCACCATGGCAAAACCGAGGAAGGGTTCATGCCCGTTGGGAAGCACATTTACATAATCAGGGTCGAGCACACCAAGGTCAACCCGCATTTTGTGCGGTCGCGGCGTGCCGAAAAGGATGTCCTGACAGTACTCATTCACGATCTGACTCTGGTATGCCGTGGCGATAGAGAGCCGCATGGCCTTTAATGCCAGGCTCACATAATACCCGTCCACATTGGTAAGACATGAACTTGTAGCAAACATCATTTCACCGTAGATACCGCCAGGGAATATGCCGAGTTTTCTCCACGTCTCTGCCCGTTCCTTTGGTGCAAGGGTCAGTACGATATGGCTCGGTTCATCGTATTTCCTGTTAAAATCTGTCTCAACATGGTTGCATAGCATCAATACAATCTCATCGTCAGAGAATCCTTCGGGTATATCGAACCGCTTTGCGAATATTCTCAGCTTTTCCGGATCCTTGATTGTAAAAGGCGATTTATTGTTCGCCGCCGCCCTGAGCATCTTAATCGTCTGCTCGGTATGGTAATGGTATGTGGATGCCCCCATGACATTCCTGAGCAGCATCATCCGCATCGCCATGCCGTCACCGGTAATGCCGCAGACACCCCTCTTGTCTTTTGAGACATCCGCCCTGCAGGGGCCATTCGAGCAGAGGTCACACCGAACACCTCCCTGGCAGAAAGGACACCTCTGATCGGGGTTATCCCCGAGTCCCTGCGCCTGATAACGATCCCAGATATTGGTCATCCCGTCTTTTTTAATCCTTTCGTAAACCTTACGTACTGATTCATGATATGATATTCTTTCACCTTCCATGGTTGCCTCCTCTTCATTTACTGGGGCTTGCGTCGCCCCCTCCACGAGCATAAGCCCGCGGAGACTCCCCTTCTCGCTCGCTGTGCGAGCTATTTTTCATGTAACTTTTGACAATACACTTATATTGTCGGTCGATTATGTTATTCAATCCTAACAGACATACAAATTATCGTCAAGCAGCAATATCTTTCCAAGTACAAAATTAATTTTTGCTAAAATAATTTTTTTGTATATAATTTGTTAATGAAAATTTTATACCCATTGTTCGCGACTTTAATTCTCATTCTCATTGCAATAATCGGCGTAGAATCCTTGAGGTTATACACGCTTTTTGGAACCATCCTTCCCTGTATTGCTTGTATCATTTTTCTGGCAGGTTTCATTTATAAAGTCATCACATGGGCACGCTCTCCGGTTCCATTCTGTATCCCCACTGTCTGCGGGCAACAAAAATCGCTGCCATGGATAAAATCCGACAATACGCAAAGTCCATCGACAACATGGGGTGTTATATGGCGCATGGCATCAGAAATATTGCTTTTCCGCTCCCTTTTCAGAAACGATAAGGCTGAGCTGAAGGAGACGCAGAGACTGACATACGACAGCAATAAATTATTATGGCTTGGAGGACTGACCTTTCACTGGTCGCTTCTTATTATCCTTGTAAGGCACTTAAGACTCTTTACTGAACCTGTCCCGCCATACATAATATTCTTACAAAACATAGACGGTATGTTCCAGTTAGGGTTGCCTACTTTTTATATGTCAGATATATTTATTTTCATTGCACTTATGTACCTCCTTTTCAGAAGAATCATCTTTCCCAGGATACGGCTTATATCCCTTTTTTCAGATTATTTTGTCCTTTTTCTTGTCCTTGGTATCACAATTTCAGGATTCCTGATGAGGCATTTTTATAAAGTAGACATTTATGCGGTGAAAAGGGTTGTCATGGGGATACTGACTTTTAAGCCATTAACAGTCGGAGATATGGGCCTTATCTTTTATATCCATATATTCCTTGTGTGTATCCTTTTTGCCTATTTTCCGTTCAGCAAACTCATGCATACGAGCGGTGTATTTTTAAGCCCCACGAGGAATTTAAAGAATGACAGCCGCATGAAAAGGCATATTAACCCCTGGGATTATCCTGTAAAAGTTCATACCTATGAAGAATGGGAACATGAATTCAGGGGGGCGCTGGAAGAGGCAGGACTGCCGGTGGAGCGCAAGAAATGATGAAAAGAAATTTCGGATTGCGGATTGCGGATTGCGAATTTAAAACTAAACGCTATACGCTATACGCTAAGAATGGTTGAGGATAAACTGAAAACACCTGATGAAATGCTAAATGATGTCAATCTTGAACCGAAAGCACAGGATTGGATGAATACAAAACCTGAGTTCCGCAAAGGGACATATCTGTACGGCGCGCCCTTGAAACATCAGAAATATCTTGAACTACCCAATCCACGGGAATGGCATCCAACTGACATAGACTGGAAACTGCCAAAAAACTGGAAAGAAATCATTCTCAACGGGATGGCAGACCTTTTAAAAAAACACCGGTCTTTCAGGCTTTTTCTCGATATATGCGTAAGGTGCGGGGCCTGCGCAGATAAATGTCATTTCTTTTTGGGCTCGGGTGACCCGAAGAATATGCCCGTATTGCGGGCAGAGCTTTTACGGTCAGTCTACAGGAGGTATTTCACAACCGGCGGAAGGTTCTTCGGAAGGCTCGCCGGCGCCAGAGACCTCACTGAGGATGTTTTAAAAGAATGGTTTTATTATTTTTACCAGTGTACAGAATGCAGACGGTGCTCTGTCTATTGCCCTTACGGGATAGATACCTGTGAAATCACCATGATGGGCAGGGAACTTCTCAACCTCGTAGGATGCAATGTCC
>JAPLKD010000272.1 GCA_026388245.1 Pseudomonadota bacterium
CTTGCAAAGGCAGCGGTAGAAGGTAAGCTCGCAACAAGGGCAGATGCAACCAAACACCAGGGAAGCTACAGAGATATCGTCCAGGGCGTTAATACTACCCTCGATGCCGTCATCGGACCATTGAACGTAGCCGCAGAGTATGTGGACAGAATCAGCAAGGGCGACATACCGGCCAAGATCAGCGACAGCTACAGCGGTGACTTTAACGAGATCAAAAATAACCTCAATGCCTGCATAGATACGATGAGCGGTCTTCTTAATGAGGCGAATCATGTAATCAAGGCGGCGGCTGATGGCGAACTGGACAAGCGCGCCAATGCCGATCTGTTTGCTGGTGGGTGGAAGCAACTGGTAGCCGGTATAAACGAAATTATTACCAACATTGTCAAGCCTTTGATGGTTACAGCCGACTATGTGGATCGGATTTCAAAAGGCGATATCCCCACGAAGATTACGGCAGAGTATAAGGGGCAGTACAACGTCATCAAGAACAACCTGAATGTGCTCATCGAAGCTATGAATGAGGTCACAAAAATGGCGCAGGAGATTGCCGGCGGCAACCTCATGATTACCGCAAGGGAGCGTTCCGCACAGGATGAACTGATGAGAGCCCTTGCTGAAATGGTTGCAAAACTGACCGAAGTGGTCAATGATGTAAAGGGCGCTGCTGATAATGTCGCCTCAGGCGGTCAGCAGATGAGCTCAAGCTCACAGGAGATGTCACAGGGCGCAACAGAACAGGCAGCCTCTGCCGAGGAAGTATCTTCCTCCATGGAACAGATGGTATCAAACATCAGGCAGAATGCAGACAATGCACAGCAGACAGAAAAGATAGCATTGAAGGCGGCCCAGGATGCAAGGGAAGGCGGCAAGGCAGTATCGGAAACGGTATCTGCCATGAAGGAGATCGCAACCAAGATTTCAATAATAGAAGAGATCGCACGACAGACCAACCTCCTGGCCTTGAATGCGGCCATTGAGGCGGCACGGGCAGGTGAACACGGCAAAGGATTTGCTGTGGTGGCAACAGAGGTAAGAAAACTTGCCGAGAGAAGCCAGACCGCAGCGGCAGAGATTAACAAACTCTCCTCCTCCAGCGTGGAAGTGGCAGAAAAGGCCGGTGAAATGCTCACCAAGATCGTTCCCGACATCCAGAGAACAGCAGAACTTGTCAGCGAGATCAATGCTGCAAGCAACGAACAGAATACGGGGGCAGAGCAGATCAATAAGGCAATCCAGCAGTTAGACCAGGTTATCCAGCAGAATGCCTCAGCAACAGAACAGATGGCATCGACAACAGAGGAGCTCTCTTCCCAGGCAGAACAACTGCAGGATACCATCGCCTTCTTCAGGGTCGAAGAGACCGGAAAGAACAGGGCAACGAGCCAGCGAGCCATCGCACCGGCGCACCGGCGGGCAATAGACAAAAAAGCTCCGCCGCACCCCCACACCCAGGCAACCAGGCAGAATCCCAAAAGCGGTGCCGGAGCGACGAAACCGGGCGGTATTCCCATAGACCTCGGCGGCAGCCATGACAAGCTGGATGATGAATTTGAAAAATTCTAAAAAGCAGGGTCCAAGGGGCCAAGGGGCCCAGGGGTCAAGTGAACCACTCGAACCCTTGGACCCTCGACCCCTGTATTTAAAGGAGGAGCTATGAGCGTACAATCCATTATCGATACAAGACAGTACTTGACCTTCCAGCTCGGGGAGGAGGTCTTCGGGGTAGATGTTACCCATGTAAGAGAGATATTAGAGTTTACCACGGTTACCAAAGTACCCAGAACCCCTGAGTTCATGAGAGGGGTAATTAATTTAAGAGGGAGCGTAGTCCCCGTATTAGACATGAGATTAAAGTTCGGCATGACCCGGACAGATAAGACGGTGGATACCTGCATCATCGTCGTAGAGGTATCCTATGAGGGAGAGACTACCATTCTCGGGGCCTTAGTCGATTCCGTACAGGAGGTATTCGAATTAGAGCCTGACCAGATAGAACCTGCACCGCGGATAGGAATACAACTCAAAACAGAGTTTATCAGGGGTATGGGGAAAAGGGATGATCGATTCATCATCATCCTCGATATTGATAAGGTATTCTCCTCTGAGGAACTGACCTTTATTGAAGGGATGGGCAACCCGGGAGAAGAAAAGAAGATGGCAAATGGATAGAGAGGAAAAAATGCAAGCACGAATGAGGCAAATTCGAATATCGAAATAAAGGTAAAGAATGAGAGGCAAATTCGTACGATTTAATCCCGACAAAGGAGGGATATATCGAATATCGAAATAGGACAAACGGGAGAGGGCGTGCGGGTTACGAATATCGAATATCGAAATAGGATGAAAGGGGAAGGAGAAAAACCTTCCCCCTGTCATTCCCGTCCCTTTCTCCGTCATTCCCGTTTTCACGGGAGTGACGGGTTTTTTTATGATTCACGGTCTTTCTACTGTTCACTATTCACTATTCACTGTTCCCGCAGAATGCGGGTTGTAGAGGTTTAAGATGAACACGAATGCACCATATGCAATCATTATAGGATTGGATCTTAACGGCACCATTATATCCTTCAATGAGCATGCAGCGGAGATTACGGGTTATCCGTCTTCAGCAACCTTAGGAAAAAATCTTTTTGAAATACTTTCCTTTAAAGACAGGTATCCTTATGTTCTTAGAAAGTTTGAAGAATGGCAGAAAGGAGATCTGAAGCTCCCTTTGTCGTTCGAGAATGTCCTCTATACCAAGTCAGGGGAGGAACGCTTTATCGCCTGGCACATCAACGAGATGTTTAACGGAGGGTCAGGGGAACGTAACACTGGCGGCATTATCTGCTGCGGCATCGACATTACCCGGCTAAAACAGTACGAAACAGAAATTTCATTGAAGAAAACAGAAGAGGAACTCTTTAAAGCAAAGAAACTGGAGGCCGTCGGCATTCTTGCAGGCGGTCTTGCCCACGATTTTAACAACCTTCTGGCAGTTATTCTGGGTAATATTACACTCCTGAAAATGTACAGGGAACTCGATGCAAAGATAATTGAACGATTGTCTGCCGCTGAAAATGCAACCTATAAATCCATGGACCTTGCAAAAAAGCTTGTGACCTTCTCAAAGGGAGGAACACCCATGAAAAAGATGACAAGTATTATTCCGTTAATTATTGATGCCGTCTCAACTGTTTTCCATGACTCGCAGATAAAGAATATCCATGATTTTGCTGATGACCTTGCCTATGTGGAAATAGACGAATATCAAATGAAGCAGGTAATAAACAATTTGTTAATGAATGCTAAAGAAGCTGTCATGCTCAAAGACGAAGGGGAAGGGACAGTCACAATCAGTGCAGTAAATTTTACTGCGGATCAGGATAATAAATTTTTCCTCACCAAAGGAGATTATATAAGGATTTCTATTGAAGATACGGGAACAGGGATAAAGGAGAGGGACATTCCGAACGTCTTTGATCCCTGCTTTACGACAAAACCGTTAAGCGCTGAAAAAGGGTGTGGTCTTGGACTTGCCGTCTCGCACTCCATCATAGAAAAGCATAAAGGGCACTTAATGGTCAATTCCAGGGAAGGTGCCGGTTCGACCTTCCATCTCTTCCTTCATGCATGCGCCAGGGTTACACGAGATATCCAAAGTCGGGATATCCAAAGTCAAAAAAAGGAGATGCATAAAATAAACAGCAAAAGGAGAATCCTTGTCCTTGAGGACGAAAAACCTGTAGGGGATGTTATTAAAATAATATTGTCACGTCTTGGCTATAAGGCAGAACTGGCAAATGATGGGAATGAGGTGGTCAGGCTCTACAAAAACGCAAAAAAAGCTGATAACCCCTTTGACGCAGTGATCCTTGATTTATATATACAAAACGGCGTTGGGGGAAAAAATACGTTTGATGCCTTATTTGAATATGATCCGCATGTAAAAGCCATTATTTCCAGCGGTAGTCCGCATGACCCTGTTGTCGCCGATTTTAAAGCACACAATTTTAAAGGGGCGCTTATAAAGCCGTACAAGGTAGAAGTGCTTGATGCACTGCTGAGGCAAGTGCTTGGCATAAGAGGCTAACACATGGTTACATTGTCGCATTCAGACTTCAACCGTTTAAAGGAACTTATCTACGACAGATGCGGTATTCGGATGAACGAAACCAAGAAAACCATGATCGAAGGCCGTCTGCAGAAAAGACTGAAAACCTTGGGGTTGCAGTCTTTCTCACATTACTGCGAGTACCTCTTCAGCCAGCAGGGAATGGAGGAAGAGACAGTCTTCATGATCAACGAGATTACCACAAACAAGACAGATTTTTTCCGGGAGGCGGCCCATTTCGAGTACCTTACCCACTATGCCCTTCCGGAGTTGATGAGGGTTGAAAGATTTACCGTAAGGAGACCGCTTGCAGTATGGAGCGCAGGATGCTCCAGCGGGGAAGAA
>JAPLKD010000020.1 GCA_026388245.1 Pseudomonadota bacterium
ATTTTTGCGTGGGCATAAGGGGATCTCAGGACTTTCCCGATAAGCATACGGGGGAGCATGAGGTCAGAGCTGAATTGGGCCTGTCCTGTTGCCTTTAAAGGCGTATCTATCCTTTTCATGCTTTTTCCGATAAGCGAATAATCACCCATATCTATTCCCTCCCCCTGTTTGATAATGCTTGTATTGCTTCAACTATCTTTGCGTATCCGGTACAACGGCAGACATTCCCGGAGATGGCAAACCTGATCTCTTCTTCTGTGGGTGCAGGATTGTGATTGAGGAGTGAATGGGCCGTCAGTATCATCCCGGGACTGCAGAATCCACATTGTATTGCGTGATGTTCGATGAATGATTCCTGGACAGGGTCGAGTTTTTCGCCTTTTGCTAATCCTTCAATTGTGGTTATTTCTTTATTTTTCACCTCTGTGGCGAGCAGAAGGCATGACCTTACAGGAAGGCCATCAAGCAATACAGTGCACGTCCCGCAGGCTCCCTCACCGCAACTCTCCTTTGTTCCGGTCAATAACAAGTCATCTCTTAAAATCTCTAAAAGGGTACGGTTCGGGTAAGTAATAATTTCGTATTTATCACCATTGATTTTGAGTGTTAACATGATTTTTTTCATAATTGCCTGTCCTTTCTTAAATCTTTCAGTGCCTTCTGAATTGCCCTTTTTGTATATATTATTGCCATTTTTCGCCGGTAAGACGCAGGCACAGGCAGATTATCTGCGACTTCAACCTGTTGAAGGGCTGCCCTTGATGCCTCTTCAATATCTTTATCAGATGGTTTTTTTTCTTTAAGCACTTTAGATGCCCTGTCAATGATCTTTGGATATGACCCGGCAGCGCCAAGGACAATACAGGCATCTATTATTTCTCCATTCTTATTCCCAGACATAAACACTGCAGAAGACATTAACGGATATTCGAGACTCTTCCTGATTCTCAGTTTTTCGTAAGCAGAAGAGTATTGTCCTTTTGGGATGGGAATTATAATATCCGTGAGAAGCTCGTTCTCCCCTATTGAGATCGGGTTCTCACCCTTGCCCGTGAACAGATCGGAAATTAAAATAGTGCGTGACGAGCCGGTTTTTTCCAGTCTTGCCTTCGCATTAAAAGAGATTAATGCAGGCGCCATGTCGCTCTGATAAACGCTAAAACACCGATTCCCTCCTTTTACCGCACGGCACATATCACCACCGGTTTTATAACAGGGTTTAAGACCGTTCCTGAAAAGTTCTGACTGGTTATGGTACATACAGCGGCTATTCTGAAGAATATTCCCCCCGATGGTGGCCCTGTTCTGGATCGGAGGGGCAGCAACTAAGTTTGCGGCTTGAGAAATACCCTTAAAGAGGTCATTTATCAATGAGGATTCGATTATCTCCCGCAAGGTAGTATTACTTCTGATTATAACCTGGCCCTCGTTTTTCTTGATGCCCTGAAGATTTTTTATTTTTCTCAGGCTCAAAATATATGGAGGCGCAGAAAGACCAAGCTTCATCAAACCCACAATTTCAATGCCCCCTGCAATAACCTTAACCTTTCCTTTATGCTTTTCAAGCATGGATAAGGCGTTTTTTAATGTGGCCGGCTCCAGAACTTCAAAGGGCGGCAATCTCATATAATCCCTCCTCTTGTTACAATTTTGAGTTGTTAAACCATTAAAGCTTGACAATAATAAATAAAAAGATCATTCTAATATAAAATATAAAAACAGTTTGTATACAGTATACAGTAAGATTAAAATTATAATTTAATTATTTTCTTTGTCAACTAAAAATTTAGATTCTTCACAGTAAGGCAAAAATGGCATTGGTCATGAATGATACTAAAACACCATATAATAATGCTGAGTTATACAATATATTTGAGGTAAAAATGGAACATATAGCAAGAAACCTATTGTTATCAAAGGTGAACGATACAGACAACGTACTTATGGAAGTTCAGGCAATCATTGAGAAGATATTTATCGGTTCTGCCATGAAACTCTCAAAAAACAATATTTCAAAGGCAGCAAAGCTTCTTGGTATAAACAGAAACACATTAGCTAAGAAATTGAGGAATTTTGGAATTTAGAGTCCCTCAATCCCTCAATTTATTCCAATACGTACCTCACAATAAGATCTCCAATTTCTTTTGTTCCCATCCCCATCTTCCCTGCATCGAGAGATTTGATATCCTCTTTCAAGGCCTTTTGAACAGCTTTTTCTAAAATTTTCCAGCCTTTTTCTTCGCCAATAAATTCGAGCATCATTCCGCCTGCAAGTATTGCAGCAAGGGGATTTATCACATTTTTCCCTGTATATTTGGGAGCAGATCCACCCATGGGTTCAAACATGGACACTCCCTCAGGATTTATATTCCCGCCCGCAGCGATGCCCAGGCCGCCTTGAATCATTGCCCCAAGATCAGTGATAATATCTCCAAACAGATTATCAGTAACAATCACATCAAACCACTCCGGATTCTTCACCATCCACATGCAGGTAGCATCAACATGGGCATAATCTGTTTTTACATCAGGATATTCTTTTGCAACCTCATAAAATGCCCGCTCCCAAAGGTCAAAGGCAAAAGTAAGAACATTTGTTTTCCCGCATAATGTTAACTTCCTATCTTTATCCCGTTTTTTAGTATATTCGAAGGCAAACCTCAAACACCGTTCCACACCTTTTCTTGTGTTTATCGATTCCTGGATT
>JAPLKD010000160.1 GCA_026388245.1 Pseudomonadota bacterium
AGGCTGGAATGGGCGCCAAGCGTGTAACAGTATTGGCGGTGAATGAAAATGGAGTAGAAGGAATTGTTGCAAAATTAAAAGTATTTCGTGAAAAAATTCGCGATATGTCGTAATACGCCGCCGGCACTACTTCAGTTAATGCATTCTTGCCCGGGTACGGGTAATAACATAAGAGTTTGGTGAACATAGTGAAAAACGAAAAAAGGTTTCATGATCAATTGAAAAGTGGAGATTTCGTCGTTACGGCTGAATACCTGCCAAAGGCGGAAACAGAGGGATCAGCGATTAAGAATGCCCTGCAAGCGCTAAAAGAAGTGCCGTCAGCGGTCAACGTAGCGGATAATCCTTTCGGAGTTGTCATGTCCAGCTTGGCCGCATCGGTTATCCTCGCCCAATCGGGGATCGAACCTATTTACCAGGTTGTTACCCGTGACAGAAACCGTATCGCCATCCAATCCGATTTGTTGGGTGCGGCGGCCTTGGGGATCAGGAACGTCCTTTGCCTTTCGGGTTATCATCAGACTTTAACGGATAATCCCGAGTCCGCGAATGTATATGACCTCGATTCTACGCAGTTGATCAATGTCTTGAAAAAGATGCGTGAACAGGGTGAACTTCTGAACGGTGAAAAGATAAACGGAGCCTTCTCCATTATGGCGGGCGCCGTCGCCAATCCATATCTGAAGCCCGTTGACTTAAGCATCATCAGGCTTACGCAAAAAGTCGAAGCAGGGGCGGAATTTATACAGACTCACGCTGTATTCAACATTGATGAGTTCCAACATTGGTTTGATACGATAACGCAAGCTGGTCTTGCCGACAAGACAGCGATTATAGCCGGTGTCTTTCCTTTGGACAGTGCTGAAGAAGCAGAATTTCTCCTGAATAAATACACTGAGTTCCAAATACCTGCCCGTATCATTGAAAGATTGAAATCTGCCGGAGATAGGCAGGCCCAGAAAAAAGAGGGTCTGGCTATATGTGTGGAAATAATTAATAAACTTAAAAATATGAATGGATTACGGGGGATACATATTCTCTCCGGCGGGAAAGAAGAAACGCTACCAGATATTTTATCAGCCTCCGGATTGTCCGGCAAGCGCTAACCGGAGAACTGATTTTATGCCGGAAAAATATCACATAGCAACAAAACCTGTTCCTCCCAGACGTCCGCGTATCGGCAAATACGGCATCGTCGATTGGCGGGAAGATTGCGCAAGGTGCCACAACTGTGTCAAGAAGGCTTGCGTTTACGACCGACACCGCGATGAAGTGAAATATATCAGGAATCTCGATAGCGTTGATGCCCTTTTCTTCGATTGCATGGGCTGCTTTTCCTGTGTTCAGGATTGTACAAAAAACCTTTTATGCCTCTCTATTAATCCTGAATATGAAAAGCTCGGGAACAGCTACTGGACGCCCGAGATTATTCAAACAACGTGGGTTCAGGCTGAGACGGCAAAAATTCCCGTTTCCGGAGCAGGTTATGGCGGGAAATTTTCCGGCTACGGTTTTGATTCGATGTGGACAGATATGTCGGAAATCGTTCGGCCGACCCGGGATGGAATTCACGGACGCGAGTATATCAACTCCGCCGTCGACATCGGGCAAAAATCATCTTTTCTCGTCTTGAACGGTGATAACGTGGTTTCACCTCTGTCTCCTATACTGTCTATTCCCATGCCCCTAATTATCGATAGAATACCGGACAAGTATGCCCTCCCGAAGCTTGATGCGATCATCGTTGAAACGGCGGTTAAGACCGGGCTCATTGCCCTGGTAGACGCTAAAAAATGGCCCCTCACAGGTGTTGATGCCGACAAATGCCTGCCCCATATCGCCTTTTATTTCGCTTCCGACGCCACGATGCTTCCCAGGGAAATTTTGGAAAAGACAAGGCTGGCTGAAATAGAAGATGACCGGAACGTTAAAAGCCGTATCCGTGAGCTGAAACAGATCCATCCCGGTATTGTCGTTACCGTGCGAGTCGAACTGACTGCCGGCGGAATTCAACGGGCCATCGATCTTGCCGATGAGGACGTCGAAGTTATTCATATCAAAGCGGATAGCAACGGCCAGGAGATCGGATCGGAACACCCCATGTTCATTAAGGATATGATCCGTAATGTACACAGGACCCTGGTCGAAAAGGGCCGGAGAGATGATTTGACCATCATCGCCGGAGGCGGTATAGCCCTTCCGGAACATATGGCAAAAGGTGTTCTGTGCGGCGCCGATCTCGTATCGATTGAACTGCCCCTGCTGGTGGGGCTTGAATGTCACCTGTGCCATCAATGCGGTGATAGCCATACCTGTCCTGCTAAAATTCAGGAAATCAGTCTAAGTTACGGCGTAGGAAGAATGACCAATTTAATCAGCGCCTGGCATGACCAGTTGGTTGAACTGATGGGCGCCATGGGTATGCGTGATGCCCGACGTCTTAGAGGAGACGTAGGACGGGCCATGTTTTTTGAGCAACTCGAGGAGGAAGCTTTTGGCAGACTTTTTGGAAATAGATTGCAAGCTTGAAGATATTATTCCGGAAAAAACACGGAAGACCCGTACGCCTCAATTCAAACAGGCGCGTACGATACGGCCGGCTCCGCCCAGATACCGGAATGAGATCTCCA
>JAPLKD010000158.1 GCA_026388245.1 Pseudomonadota bacterium
TTGACGATTGTCCTTTCAATTTTAGTTCTTGTCATCATTCTTTGTGGAAGCAGGTTTATGAAAAAAATACCATGGGCATTTCTTGTGGTAATCGGGACAATCGTCGCAAGCTGGGTACTTACCCTTGAAACCTATGGGGTAAAAACGATCGGCGCTGTCCCCGCAGGTCTTCCCTCTATTGCATTTCCTGCCGTGCCGCTTGACAAGATCCCTGATCTCTTTGGTGTTGCAGCCGCATGTTTTATCGTAATTCTTGCCCAGAGCGCCCTCACCTCGCGAGCTTATGCGATACGACACGGTGAAAAATTTAACGAGGAGGGGGACCTTGTCGGTCTTGGTCTTTCCAATGTGGCTGCCGGCATGACGGGCACTTTTGTTGTCAACGGGAGCCCGACCATGACAGAAGTTGCCGATAGTTCCGGAGGTAAATCCCAGCTTGCCCAGCTGGTCACAGTCGGCATAGTTCTTATTGTATTGCTGTTCCTTACCGTGCCTCTTTCCTACCTGCCCAGTGCGGTGCTGGCAACTATTGTGTTTACCATCGGGATTCACTTAATCGATCTCAAAGGCATGAGAAATATCCTTGACCGCCGTCCTGTTGAATTTATCGTGGCGCTCGTCACGGCATTGACTGTGATCTTTATCAGTGTGGGATGGGGCATCGCTCTCGCGATCGTGCTCTCAATTATTATCCATCTCCGCCATAGTTACCAACCACTGAATTTTCTCCTTGTCGAATCCCCTCACAGGGGATGGTTGTTTACTCCCCTCGAATCAGGAAATCAGGCTGCACCGGGACTGATGATCTACATGTTCGGGGCCAACCTGTATTATGCCAATGAGGCACGCTTCACCAGTGAAATTCTTGATATCGTGACAAACGCCAGCCCATCACTGAAATGGTTCTGCCTGTCTGCATCATCGATCCATGATATTGATTTTTCCGGCTCTGAAGCGCTCAAACAACTGCATGGGGAACTCAAAAAACGGGGCATCGTGCTCGTGATGTGTTATGTCGAAACCCATGTTATGCACCAGCTGGAGCGGGACAAATTCGTTGATCTGATTGGAAAGGAACACATCTTCGATTTCACCAAAGATGTGACCGTTGCCTATGATAAATTACCGTAAAGGTCGTAAGGGATCTCCCCCATTGTTTCATTTGGCTCACCGTCAGACTGATTGGGTAACTACCTGCGGTGACATGACCATTTTTTTAATCCGGAGAAAAATATTCCGGTGCTGATTAATACTTCCAAGTTCAAGTAACATTTATTGAACGAGTGAGTGATTATGGAGAAAACACGACCTGTTGGCGTTACTATCCTGGCTATCCTGTCTATTCTATGCGCGATTCATGCATTAATGTACACATTACAGATGTTGGACCTCCTTCCGGTTTTTCTGGGACCGGTTGCATTTTTCACGTTCAACCTGATCGGAGCCTTCTTCTGGTGCCTGTTATTTTTTATATGGCTCTGGGTATTTCGGATGCTCTGGGGACTCCAGCAGCAGGGATGGATGTTCGTCGTGTTGATTTCATTTTTAAACCTGATATTCGGGATTATCAACGTGTTTGGGGCTTCATCGTGGCAGGCAATGGTACCAACGATCATTATCAGCGGTTTAATATTGGTCTACTGCCTGTCGCCAGGTACAAAGGAAGCATTCGGGATTTCACCGTAGGATCATAAGCGAATCCGGATAAAAATCTATTTCTTCTTTTTAAATATTAAAATAACGGAAAAGATATTCCCTATCCTTCGTGGTTTTAGAACACTAATGTTACCAGACTTGGCACACCCGATTTCGACGTACCCGTTTGAAATGATAAAGCGAGATTCGTTTTTATTATCAGAGACTGCGTCACCCGTTATTCCCCAGATGATAACTGGATACCGGTATGTACCGGACGGTTGATGCCGGGGACGATCCAGGGATGGCGGTCAGGAGAAGGAGTAACCGGGTCGTTTTAGTCCTGAATTGAAAATCGGGCTCGGTTTCAGGAGATACCACAGATCCGAGCTGTTAAAAGATCCATCTCCGGCGGGTATGCAAGTGTGTTACCCGGGCGGAGTTTCCAGGCGCAGTCCCAGGAAAAATAAAAAAAAGGTTATTATCGGGTCACTGCAATGATAGCGTCATCCTTTTTCATGAGCAGACCGGCAATGATACTGATAATACCGTAAATTATGCCGAAAATCCCGATTAGGATGACAACAACTAACGCCCCCTTTGTCGGGAACGGCACTACCGCGATGAGTAATCCGAAGATTATTGCGATAACACCGGCAATCCAGAGGAGGAAGCGGTGCGGTGCACCCTT
>JAPLKD010000257.1 GCA_026388245.1 Pseudomonadota bacterium
ATAACTCAATAATAACATGTATTTACACAGTGACGGATCCCGTCATTCCTGGGATACTATTAATTCCACGTTCAAGGAACGGCAAAATAATAAGGTAATATAACATCAAAGAAAAATGACATCCCCGACGGCGGGGCCTCACCATAAACGAATGCTTGCATATGACGGCCCAGTGGTATAGAATCTTTTACGCGGCCACGCACCCCGTGATTTGATGTATGAAATCTATACGCAGCAAATTGCGGAATATGTCGAGAGGGCAAAAAAGATGAAGTCTGTGATCACACAAATGATTTTTTATCATGCCTGAAAAAGCTATCGTCACCTTCACATTCAAAAGAAGGGCAAAATTGTTTTCTTTAGAGTTCAATACGAAACCAGGATTATAATGATGCACTGTCATTTGCGGAAAGTGATTTAAAATCGAATTGGCTTTCCTACAAGCGTGCATTTGTGGAGGATTCGAAAGATGAATGAGAATCGGAAACTTGTAGAGCTCAACATTGAACTGAGCGCGGAATTCAGTCGGTATCTCTTTGATCATCCGGAATTTTCGGACCGGATACCGCCTGATTCGGAAATTATCTTAGTGCCTGAATTTGATGTTGAATTGAGGGATTACAATTTATCATTGGGAAAGGAAATCGAAGCGGAAGGGGAAAAGGTGACATACATTATTATTAAAGGAATTCATCCTAAATCTCATTCACGCTTAGCCGAGGTGGAACTGAGACATGTTGCCTGTTGAAAAAACAAACCCAATGACCACCCCTGAGGCAATCCGTAAATAGATACTTGCCCTCGTCAGGCAGTATCACGCGGCGTAAATCGCCCTGATTAAAAATGTCCAGCGCCAGAACCTCGCATGTATCGAAGAGGCGAAGGCGCTGAAATCCTCATCGTCGGCGGCGCCGGTTACATCGGTTCCCATGCCAATAAAATCCTCAATAAGCGAGGCTTCGAAAGGCAGATTCTGGGCTGGCAGCCGCAATATACAAGTCTCGATGAAATTATCAAAACAGCGTGGCACTGGCATTCTCTTGCTAAGAGGCATTAAAAATGATATAGATAACGTAACGCTGTGATGTCCCATAATTTCATGTTAGGAGAGGATAATTATGATTTATCGGATAATTATTGAAAAGGGTGAGGATTTTGGTTTCATCGCACACTGCCCCGCTATACCGGGATTCCATTCTCAGGTCAGCTCGATGGAGGATGCAATTACAGGGTGCCTGGAGGTAAATACTTATGAACACACTTAGCGTAAAATTTGAATTACCAACAATAGTTGCTTCTCAAGCAGGCTTAAACCTTGAGAATATAAATCAAGAGGTGAAGCTGATATTTGCCATGTTTCTTTACGAGCATAAACGTATCTCCTTGAGCAAAGCCTGTGAAATTGGTGGTACGAGCCAATGGGATTTTTTTGAAGCCAATAGGCTGCTAAAGATACCAATCCATTATACGCCAGATGAGTTGAAAAAAGATATGGAGAGATTATCGGGTGTCTAAATTCGTTGTTGCAGATTCATCTTGTTTAATCAGCTTAAGCAGAATAGGAAAGCTCGCCGTTTTGCATGAGCTTTTTGGTGGAATAATAATTCCGGAAGCCGTTTATTACGAAGTTGTGGTACGTGGTGAAGGGAGAATAGGTGCGGAAGAAGTTAAAAAAGCGAGGTGGATTAAAACACAAAAAGTGCAAAATGTCTTAGCGGTTCGGGCATTCAAAGTAAATTTAGGAGCAGGAGAATCAGAAGCAATTGCTTTAGCCTCTGAAAGCAAAGCGAATTTCTTAGTATTGGATGACTTTAAAGCACGTCAGACCGCAGAAGAATTATCCTTGGTAGTTATCGGTACGGTTGCCGTATTACAAAAAGCTGAAGAAAAAGGAATTATAGATAGCTTGCAATCAGTCTTGCAGGATCTGAGGAATGCAGGATTCTATTTTTTATCTCAATATGACAAGCGCTGACATAACATGTTTGCCTTCGCTATTTTAACGCGGCCGGAGCAGACCCGCCCCCCACCTGTTAGCCCTTGAATATCTTCAGAGTGGCGCCCCCTCAGATGCTTTTAATCTTGGCAATGGCAACGGTTTTTCCGTTAAAGAGGTAATCCATTCAGTTGAGCGCGTCACCGGCAAATCCATCAAAGTCGTGGAGGCGGAAAGACGCCCCGGGAGATCCGGGACGATTGCCGCGACAACCGCAAAATCAGCAAGACCAGACTTATCGAGATTTCGCGGAAGACACAGCAGTGTGCCATGAATACGGCCTATGCCAAATACAAGGAAGAGCTACAGAAGGAGCCGACGGGCGG
>JAPLKD010000010.1 GCA_026388245.1 Pseudomonadota bacterium
CTGGCTTGCTGAAAGGGTTTATGAGCCGAATATACCAAAGATTCTTAACAAAGCAGGCGCACTATACACCCTTGTGGACGATAACCATTTCAAGGCCGTAGGGATCTCCGAGGAAGAGCTTCACAGATATTTTGTAACTGAATACGAAGGTTACAAGCTGTTTATCTTCCCGGGTCTTGAGTTTTTAAGATACGCCATTCCCTTTAAACCGATAGAGGACATTGATAAATATTTCAAAAAAATGGAAAAGGCCGGCGACGACCTTGCAGTCTTTGGCGATGATGGTGAAAAATTTGGTCTGTGGCCGGGTACCTATGAACATGTGTATGGTGGGGGCTGGTTAAATGCTTTTTTTACGTATTTATCCGAGAACAAAAAGTGGCTGAAAACGGTCACATTCAGCGAATATATTTCTCATAACCCCCCAAAGGGCCGTATTTATTTGAATTGCAACTCATATATGGAAATGGCAGAGTGGTGCCTCCCTGCAACAAAGTCCGGCAGATACGAAGAATGTCTCAATAATGCGGCCGTTGACAGCAAAGAATTTGTGAAGGGCGGTTACTTTAAGCATTTCCTTGTGAAATATGATGAATGCAACGACATGCACAAAAAGATGCTCATGATAACAAAAAAAGCGAATAAGAATGCAGAGGCGAAAAAGCATGTTTTTATGGCTCAGTGTAATGACAGCTACTGGCATGGTGTATTCGGGGGACTCTATCTTCCCCACCTCCGTGGTGCTGTTTACCGGAACCTCATTGAAGCAGAAAGGATATTGGACCCGAAAAAGCCCTTTGTTAACGGAGAGCTCGAAGATGTCAATCTGGATGGTTTTGAAGAGGCCATACTCAGCAACAATGACATCAAGGCATATTTTTTACTGAAGGAGGGTGGGGCACTATACGAGCTTGATTACAAACCTTCTCTTACGAATATCATGGCAACTCTCTCCAGAAGATACGAAGGATATCACGATAAGATAAAGGTTGCGTCATCTGCTGAAGTGGCAGATGGCACCAGGACTATCCATGATATGGTCATTGCAAAGGAAGAAGGCCTTGACAAATACCTCCATTATGACTGGTACAGAAGGGCATCACTCGTTGACCACATTATGGAAAAAGATGTTGTCACCTTTGACAGTTTTTATAATAGCAGCTACCGTGAACCTGGTGATTTTGTAAAAGAACCCTATACAGGAACAATAGAAAAAGACAAAAATCTGGCAAAGGTTACGTTGAGCAGGACCGGACATTTCTGGAAAGGCGGACGCGGATATCCATTGTCTGTAAAAAAGAGTATTGTGTTACAGAAAGATTCGAGTGAGTTGCTTATCGATTATTGTATTGAAGGCGAAGTGCAAGAACCCTTCTATTTAGGAGTAGAATTTAATTTTTCCTTCCTCGGGACTGGAGGAGAACGGTACATTGAGGCGGGAAATGAGAAGTTGGGTCTTGCAACTCAGGGAATCCTGGATATATCTCAGAATGTGGTTTTTCATGATCCTTACCAGAATATTAATGTTTCAGTTGGTTTTGATACTCCCTCCTTTGTGTGGACCCATCCTGTGGAGGTTGTTTCATTGTCCGAACATGGGCTTGAAAGGAATTATCAGAGTACCATGCTAATGCCTGTCTGGGAGATTGATTTAGTTGCCGGCCCAAAAAAAATTCAGATCAAACTCAAGCTTGACCAGGCAAAGTAAAAAGTGTTCAATGTTCAGTGTTCAAAACCTTTAGCCTTTAGCCTTCAGCCTTGAACTCCTAATATGGTTTCCGTGATCATCACAACCTATAACCGCCGTAAATTCTTAAAAGAAGCCCTTCTCTCAGTCATTAATCAGGACTACCAAAATAAAGAAATCATTGTTGTTGATGATGGTTCAACTGACAATTCATATGATGAAATGAATCACCCCGAGGTAAGCTTTGAGGTATCAACAAGAAATTTTGAACAGATTTTCTTTTCGAAGCAAGCTTCGGGGTATGAGATACGAGGGGCAATCAGGGAATTTCCGGTAAGGTATGTCTGGAAGGCAAACGGGGGTATCAGCAGTGCACGTAATTATGGTATGGCAATATCGAAAGGGGAGTATATCTCGTTCCTTGATGTGGATGATCTGTGGCTGAAACGCAAGCTTTCCACACAGATGGAATTGATGAAAAGGGAAAGGTTTTTTATATCATATACAGACGAAATATGGGTAAGAAACGGGAAAAGGCTGAATCAGAAACTGAGACACAAGAAATTTTCAGGTCATATATTTAAGAGATGTCTGCCCCTGTGCATTATAAGCCCGTCGTCAGTTGTCATAAAAAAGGAAGTTTTTGACAAGGTCGGATTATTCGATGAATCCATGCCTGTATGTGAGGACTATGATATGTGGTTAAGGATTACAGCGCAATACCCGGTTTTGTTCATTGAAAAGCCGCTGATTATAAAACAGGGTGGTCATGAAGATCAGCTTTCAAAGAGCGTTGAAGCGATAGACCGGTTCAGGATAGAAAGTCTCGTTAAAATCCTTAAAAGTGGTGTTTTAAACAGCGACATGAAAACGGCTGCAATAGAGGAATTGAACATAAAATACAGTATTTACATAAATGGGGCAAGAAAAAGGGGGAAAGAGGAAGAGATACATCACGTTCTTGAACTGATCAAAAATGCGGGGTTTCAACAGAAAATCAACTTGCATCCATATTCAGTTTGAAGTTAGAATGCTTCAAGTGTCCTCAGCAGGGTCACAACTTTAATGAGAAAGGAAAAAAGTGAACAAGTGAAAGGCGCAGGATCATCACAGTGGAACAACCCTTTAACGCTCCTCTTCCCTGCCATCGGTAAAAGGACTATCAGTCTGGTGGGTAATCTTGGTGCAATGCTCATTTTCTTTTCCCTGGCCTTTGTCAATATTTTCCAGCGAAAACAATTCCGCGAGATCGTAAACCAGGTATTCTATATCGGCGCCACATCGTCCTTAATAGTAATGCTGGTAGGCCTTTTCACGGGTATGGTACTCGGTCTGCAGCTTTTCTATACTTTGGTAAAGTTCGGCTCTGTAGGGGCGCTCGGATCTGCCGTATCCCTTTCGCTTATCAGGGAAATGGGGCCGGTCCTCACGGCCATCATGATTACTGCACGTGCCGGCTCCGGGATGGCTGCGGAGATCGGGATCCTTCGTATATCAGAGCAAATCGATGCCCTGTATGCCATGCGGATCGATCCTGTACGGTATCTTATCAGCCCGCGGATCGCCGCCTCAATCATCAGTTTCCCCCTGCTCACTGCCTTTTTTGACCTCATCGGGATCATGGGAGGATATATAACCGGCGTTCTTTTGTTGGGGACGAGCGGGGGCACGTATTTTTACCGCGTGCAATCTTCCCTCGATATGGTGGATATCAGAGGAGGGTTTATAAAAGCCCTGGTTTTCGCTGTCATTGTTTCCTGCATCTGCTGTTTTCAGGGCTATTTCTGCCATATGCGGACCGATGGTTATGGATCAAGGGCCGTAGGTCTTGCTACGATCTCGGCTGTTGTGCTCTCATGTGTAATGGTTTTGATTGCTGATTATGTAGTAACGTCATTTCTTATGTAAGGATTTTATGGAGACAACACCTTTAATAGAATTCAAAAACATCACCAAGCGGTTTGGTGAAAAGACAGTGCTCGACAAAGTTAACCTCAAGATCTACGAAAACCAGATTACGACGATCATTGGAAAGAGCGGGACGGGGAAAAGCGTCCTCCTCAAACACATTATCGGGCTCCTCAAACCCGATGATGGCACTATCCTCTTTGAGGGACGACCCATCGACAAAATGAAAAAGAGTGAATGGGAGGAATACAGAAGCAAAGTTGCCTATCTGTTTCAGAACAATGCCCTCCTTGACTCTATGACGGTTTTCGACAATGTGGCCTTTCCCCTGCGGCAGACGACGAATCTCCACAAGCAGGAGATTGAAAAGCTGGTGCTGAAAAGGATCGAAGACTTAGAGCTTGCCGAAGCGGTCAATAAATATCCTTCGGAACTCTCCGGCGGGATGCAGAAACGGGTGGCCCTGGCGCGGGCGCTCGTGACGGACCCGAAGATCGTGCTTTTTGATGAGCCGACCACGGGTCAGGACCCCATCCGAAAGAACATGATTCTGAGCATGATCACCCATTACCGGAGAAAGTTCGGTTTTACCGCCGTTATGATCAGCCACGACATCCCCGATGTCTTCTTTATCTCGGACCGGATTATCATTCTCTGGCAAGGGGGAGTGGGTTTCGAGGGGACTTACGAAGAGGCTGTCAATCGAAAACTTCCCCTTATCGATGAATTCCTCCGCAGTCTGGAAGGGTTCGAGGACGAACTTACAGGTCTGCTTTCCCGGGAGGCCTTTAGAGTCCATTATGCGGCTATGCTGGGTGGTACAGCCACGGTATCAGCCGTTTCAGCGGCGCTTTTCAGCATTCGGCTGAATCTTCTGCATGACGCGTTAGGACCACAGGCATCAATGGAAGTCCTCAGGACCCTCGGAGAATATACCAACAGGCGGTTTAATCCCATTGGGGGTTTTTCTGCCCGTCACAGCAGAGATGAAATTCTGACAATATTTCCTCACACGAGCATTGACAAGGCACAGAAACTGGTATCTGACTTTGCGCAGGAGCTGAAGCTGAAGGCCCTGGACAGCATTGAGAGCATTGCCGCGGAAAAGATAGGCACTGAAGTATGTTTTGATATCTTCATCCGTGCCGGGGTTACAGAGGTTTTTCCCACGGATACCACCGACCAGATAATTAAGAAAGCCCGGGCAAAACAAGAGATTGTTGCAACGCACCGATGCGATTCAGGAGGTAGTGTGTAATGAAAAAGTATTCCATAGAGACGGCTGTGGGCATTTTCGTGGTGATTGGCCTCATATGTGTCGGTTATATGACCGTGAAGTTCGGTAAGGTTTCGCTCTTCGGACAAGACACATACCCGCTTTATGCACGGTTCGCCTCGGTATCCGCACTGAGAGCTGGCAGCACAGTTGAAGTTTACGGGATCGAGGTGGGCAGTGTGACCAGCCTGAGCATAGACGCCGAGAGACAGATGGCGATCGTCGGAATGGCAATCAAAAAAGGGATGAAGGTCTATGACGATGCGTCAGCCACCATAAAAAGCTCCGGGCTCATCGGGGATAAATATGTAAAAATAGACCCGGGTGGAGCCGGCGAGGTGCTGAAACCGGGCGGCATGATCACGCAAACTTCTGTACCGGCGGACATCGAAGATCTGATAGGCAAGTATGCATTCGGGGACACCAAGAAAGAGCCGGACAAGGCCCCGGAAAAACCCACAAAGTGACCAAGGAGGATATTGTGAAAAGATGGTTTGGTAGACTCATGCTTGTGGCGATGTTAATGCTCCCTCTTCATGCCTTTGCGGGCGTTCCGCTCGATACCGTAAAAACAAATGTGAACGGCGTACTCGAGATACTCGGCGACCCCAAGCTCAAAGGAGAAGCGGGCAAAAAGGTAAAAGAGCAAAGAGTTGAGGCCGCTGCTGACAAGCTTTTCGATTACGTGGAACTCTCCAAGAGGACCCTGGGCCTGAACTGGAACAAATTTACCCCGGAGCAGCGCAAGGAATTCGTTGAGCTTTACAGGACGATACTCAAAAACGCTTACGTCGATAAAATCACAGCTTACACCAATGAGCGGGTAAACTTTACCAAGGAGGTACCTCTTTCTGAAACTACGGTGGAGGTCCAGAGTACCGTTGTGTCAAAGGGCGGCGAAACCCCCATTTATTACAGAGTCATGAAGAAGGAAAATAGCTGGAAGGTATATGATGTGGTTATCGAAGGGGTGAGTTTGATTAACAACTACCGCACCCAGTTCCGGGAGATCCTCGGAAACAATCCGCCGGAGACACTCCTTGAGACCCTGCGAAAGAAGGTCGGGAAGAAATGAGGCGGCAGGATATGACACTGTGGCGGAAGAGGATAAACTTCTCCAGACCGACAATAAGTCTGGTTCTCCTGCTCTTTCTGTTTCTCGGCTATCCACCGCTGTACGCAGCCTCTGATAGCCCCGATCCGAATATCGGCAGTAGTGTGGAAAGTCCGGCGGCAGGGAAACAGGCGGAGGAGGCCGGGTCTGTTCCGGTTACCACTGCAGAGAAGCCATCCGATGATGAATACGGAAATGTGACCGAAGAAGAAGCCGGCGGCGGCGAAGAGCTGCGCATTGCCGATCCCATAGAGCCCTTTAACAGGGCTATATATCACTTTAACGATAAAGTCTATTTCTGGGTATGGAAACCCGTTGCACATGGCTACAAGTATGTTGTGCCGGAAGACGTGCGGGGTATCTTCAGCAATTTCTACGAAAACATCAAGGCGCCTGTTCGCATCGTTAACAATCTCCTGCAAGGGGAGCCGGGGTTTGCAGCGATTGAGCTTGCAAAGTTTTTCATCAACTCCACTCTTGGAGTAGGGGGTTTAAGGGACTGCGCAAAGGAGTGTTTCGGGATCAACGGCCGCTATGCAGATTTCGGTCAGACACTGGGCAAGTACGGCGTCGGTTTTGGTTTCTATCTTGTATTGCCCCTTCTCGGCCCTTCCAGTCCCCGTGACGGAGTTGGATGGCTTGCAGACTGGGCGCTAAGGCCCACAACTTACGTCAGTTCGGAATGGTTCAGCCCGGAAAGCGTAGGGCTCTACGTCCACGAAAAGGTCAATGACACCTCCTTCCATCTGGGCGAATATGAGATGATCAAAGACGCAGCCATAGACCCTTACGTGGCCATGCGCGACATCTATATCCAGTACCGCATGAAATTGATCGAACGTTAGGGTTATTTTTGTAAATGTCGAAATATACAATCATTGCCACATCTACTTTTGGTCTTGAGTCTGTAGTAGCATACGAACTAAAGTTGCTTGGCTATTCCGTTCTTGCTACTGAGAACGGGAAGGTCTCTTTTGAAGGCGATGAAAAGGATATTGCCCGATGTAATGTGTGGCTCAGGGTTGCAGACAGGGTGCTTATTGAAGTTGCCCGATTCAAGGCAACTGATTTTGAAGAGCTTTTCCAGGGGACATTACAGGTCAGATGGGAGGATATCGTCCCTCTCAAAGGGAAGATGCACATTACGGGCAAATCAATAAAATCAAAGCTGTTCAGCGTCAAAGATTGTCAGGCAATAGTCAAAAAAGCGGTCGTAGAGGCCATGAAAAGGAAGTATCGGACTTCACGTTTTGAAGAGTCAGGACCGGTTTACAAGATAGAGGTAGCCTTATTAAAGGATATTGCAACACTCACAATAGACACAACAGGGGCTGGTCTCCATAAGAGGGGTTACCGGGAAGGCACTGGAGAAGCGCCACTCAGGGAGACGCTTGCGGCAGGACTGGTCATGTTGAGCAGGTGGAATCCTTCTGTTGTGCTTGCAGACCCTTTTTGCGGTTCCGGCACGATCCCCATAGAGGCTGCCATGATAGGAAAAAACATTGCCCCTGGTTTGAAAAGGACCTTTGTTTCCGAGGAGTGGCATCAGATCCCGAAACAGGCCTGGGATGAAGTAAGGAGCGATGCATCTGCCCTGGGGAAGGACTCTGATTTTAGAATCCTTGCATCTGACGTTGACAGTTATGTCTTGAAAAAGGCAAGAGCGAATGCACAAAATGCAGGTGTGGCAGATTGCATTGCCTTTCAGAAACTTCCCGTATCAGAGTTTCGATCCGGCAAAAAGCATGGGTATGTAATCTGCAATCCGCCTTACGGTGAAAGGGTAGGGGACGAGAAAGAGGTAGAAAGCATTTACAGGGTTATGGGTGAAGCCTTCTTACGGCTTGATTCGTGGTCATTTTTTATTCTCACAGCACACACCGGGTTCGAGAGATTCTTCGGTAAAAAGGCCGATAACAATCGTAAACTTTATAATGGCGATATTAAATGCTATTATTATCAATATCGTGGGAGAAAATCCTAAATCCGAATATCTAAATCCTAAACAATATCAAATGTTCAATAAAACAATATTCAAAACGTATTGGAATATTTGAATTTAGGATTTGCTTAAGGTTTTGTGCTTCGGATTTTGGATTTATTTTTTGTATGGATAACATCTTTTTATTAAAACTTATATTGTCTTTTGTCGTGGGGAGTGTCTGGGTCACATCAGGGACTATTGTTGCTGAACGATATGGCAGCAAAGTGGGTGGACTTGTGGCAGGGCTTCCATCAACCATCCTGCTTGGACTATTTTTTATTGCATGGACACAGTCTACAAAAGTAGCTGTCGAAGCTACAACCGTTGTGCCCATAGTCGGGGGGGTAAATTGTCTTTTTATCGTGGCATATATCCTGCTTGTTAGAATCAATTTCTGGCTGGCTTTATCCGGTGCGCTGTTTGTATGGTTTATGCTTTCTTTCTTGCTTGTGATTTTCAAATTTAATAACTTTGTCTTTTCTGTTGTTGGTTATATTGGCCTGTTACTGGTTTCCTTTTATTTTGTGGAAAAAAAATTACAGGTTAAATCTGAATCGAGCAGGAAGGTAAAGCTCACCTTTACCCTTATGGTCATACGGGGTCTTATCAGCGGGTTCATTGTTACAATCGCTGTTGTTATGACAAGAATTGGCGGACCTCTTCTGGGCGGTGTATTCACTATGTTTCCTGCAATGTTCCTGGGAACACTGCTTATCACTTATTTTTCCCATGGAGCCGGGTTTTCTTCAGCGGTAATGAAGGCTTCAATCTTTGGTGCGATAAGCGTTGTGATTTATGGGATTGCGGCAAGACATACCTTTGTTCCTCTTGGGCTGTGGGGTGGTACCGGAGTATCAATCCTGATTTCCTTCAGTTGTGCTTTTCTTATACACAACCTGCTTACAAGTAAAATGACTTAAAACCATTTACGGTCTGTGCTGATTTTGTTTCTCTGGTTTATTTGGTTTCTTTAGTTTCTTTTGTTCTATAACAAGACAAACAAGAGAAACCAGAAAAACTAAAGAAACATGAGTTTTTATCAAGTATCCAGTGACCCCTCATATCTTCACCAGTATATATTTTCGCTCCCCCAGTCCTAACTTTTCCGCATGGTCAAGCTGTATATTCCAGTCTATTGTGGGGTAGATTGCCCTCCATTTGTCATCCCCTTTCTTGAGGGTTTTTTTTATTGCTGTATTAGGAATAGATTTTTCATTGTTCACGAGATCACATGACGCCGTATCTATAGCCACGGGGTCTGTTGATGCAAGGATACCAATGTCTCTTACGATGGGGGCATCACTATTGGGATAACAGTCACAGGCAGGGCTTACCTGCATGACAAAATTAATATAGATAGCCTTTCTCTCTTTTCCCTTTAAGGCGCCGCAGGCATATTCCACCATCTTTTTCTGGAAAATATCCGACGATACATTCCATTGGATCTCAATGGCATGGAAAGGGCAGATGATGATACATTCACCGCAGCCGATGCATTTTTCGGGATTGATGAAGGCCTTTTTTGATGACATTGAAATTGCCTCTGCGGGGCAATATTCAAGGCAGGTCTTGCAACCTTTACAGGTATTAACGTTGATTTTTGGTGCAACGTTGCTGTGCTGGACAAGTTTCCCCTCGCGTGTGGCACAGCCCATCCCCATGTTTTTTATTGAGCCTCCGAAACCTGACAGCTCATGGGCCTTGAAGTGGGTGACCACAACCATAGCGTCTGCCTCGACAACTTCCCTGGCGATACTAACTTCTTTAAGGATTTCTCCATTTATGGAAACCTTTTCACCGCTAGCCCCGCGAAGCCCATCGGCTATGATGATCGGACAATCAACGCAGGCATAGTCAAAACCATTGTGTATTGCAGTTGTGATGTGGTTGATGGCATCGCTTCTTGACCCTGTGTAGAGGGTGTTTGTATCCGTAAGAAAAGGTTTCCCGCCTGCACTTTTTACCTTCTCGACGATAGTTCTCAGGAAGACCGGTCTCAGGTATGCCGTATTGCCCTGTTCGCCAAAATGTATTTTTATAGCAACAATGTCATTTTTGTTTACCTTCTCGTTTATCTTTGTTCTATTTAGTAAATCCTCAATCTTATTTAACAGGTTTCTTTTCGGATTTGTCCTTAAATCTGTAAAAAATACCTTAGACATAGTGTCTCCTTATTTGTATTTAATTTATAGGAAAATTATGTTAGAAGTAATGCAACTTTGTCAACAAAAAGGAGGTTGTCTGGATGCTGAATCTTTCTGAAAAGCACGGCATGATTCGAATGATTGCTGAAAAGATAGCAAACGAAAAGGTTGCCCCAAGGGCAAAAGAAATAGATGCAACAGGCGCATTTCCATGGGATCTTGTGGATATATATAAAAAACAGGGTTTTTTGTATCTCATGCTCCCGGAACGTTTTGGAGGGCTTGACGGAGATATTACCTCTCTCTGCCTCGTTATTGAAGAACTTGCAAAGGTATCCGGTGCACCATCACTTATACCGCTTGCCCACAACGTTGGCTTAATGCCCATTATGGTTTCAGCAAACGAAGAGCAGAAGGAGTACATATACAGCAAGATTGCAGAACCGGATAAAACATACCTTGTTGCCTTTGCTTTGAGTGAACCTGACGCCGGTTCTGATGCATCCCACATGAGAACGAGCGTAACAAAAGACGGCCATTATTACTATTTAAATGGTAAAAAATCGATGATAACGAATGGAGCTAATGCCCAGATATACATAGTTTTTGCCAACTCAAACCCGAAATTGAGGACACGAGGTATCTCTGCATTTTATGTTGAGAGAGATTATCCTGGTGTCACTATAGGAAAGAGTGAAGACAAAATGGGTATGATCGGTTCCGACATGACAGAACTGATATTTGACAACGTAAGACTCACAAAGGACAATCTGCTTGGTAAAGAAGGAGATGGCTGGGATATTGCCATGTCAACATTAAATCTTTCAAGGCCGGCCGTAGGTGCACAGGCAGTAGGAATAGCCCAGGGTGCCCTCGATTATGCAGTAGAATATGCCTGGAAGAGGGTACAATTCGGACAGAAACTGGCAGATTTTGAAGGTATTCAATTCATGGTTGCTGATATGGCCACTCAGGTTGAGGCTGCCCGGGCACTTGTCTACGATGCGGCTCATCTGCTCGATATGAAGGTCTATGAAAGGGACAAAATGAGCGCTATTGGTGTGGATAAACTATCGGCCATGGCGAAGGTATTTTCAGCGGATGTGGCCATGAAGGTCACCACCGATGCAGTGCAAATCCTTGGAGGATGTGGCTATACGAAAGAATATCCCGTGGAAAGAATGATGAGGGATGCAAAAGCGACCCAGATTTATGAAGGTACAAACCAGATCCAGCGGATTGTCATCGCAAGAGATATTTTCAGAAAATTTATGGGCTAATTCTTGGGTTATCCGAACATCTTATCTTCGTATTCCTTCGGAATTTCAGGCTGCTTTGAGTAAATGGGAGGTATATACGGTCCTTCCATCTTTTCTATGAATTCGAAGATAGGAATAGCTGGCATGGTTACGATTTGAACTGTTCCTCTCGAACCAAGCTCTATAGATACCCTTGCTATGGTTTCATTATTTGGCGCTTCGAGGATATTTATAAAATCATAAAAGCCAAGAGTTGCATACTGCACAAGAACTTTGGCGCCCATATTTTCAATTTCTTTATCAACTTCTTTAATGCGTTCCGCATGATTTTTAATCGTTGCCCTACCTTCGTTCGTTAACTTACTGAACATTATGTATATCGGCATTGCTTTTCCCTCCTTTTTCTCATTAATTATACCATCAGCTCTCTGTTGTCAACAGGTTTCTCTGATACTGTTATTTATTATTCCGCCACCTACGACTGTATCCCCATCGTAGAGTACAACCGACTGCCCGGGCGTGATAGAATAGACAGGGTTTGTGAATTCTACTTCGAGCGAATCCCCTGAAACACTGTATGTACAGGGTTCTTCTTTTTGCCTGTATCGGACTTTGCCTGTGATTTGGTTTGTCGTTTTTTGTAAAATATTGATATTGTTGGCAAGGAGCCTTTTTCTTTTAAGAGATTCTTTGGATCCTGCAATAATGGTGTTTTCCTCAACCAATATGTCAACCACATACAGAGGTTCTTTGTAAGGAATTTTTAATCCTCTCCTTTGGCCGATTGTGTAAAGATGAATGCCATCGTGATGTCCCAACAACTTGCCTTCAACGGAATAAACCGGTCCTTCATGCAGACCGACTAAACCGGATATGAACTCCCTGTAATCACTCCCCGGAATGAAACAGATATCCTGGCTTTCTTTTACTTTTTGATACTCCCACTTTATTTCATACATTCTTTCTTTAAGGCTGGCCTTTGTTTGTGAGCCGAGGGGGAAGAGGATGTATTTCAAGGACTCTTTTGCAATGGGATACAGGAAGTAAGACTGGTCTTTAGCGGTATCGAACCCTTTCTGTATAATGAATCCCCCGGTTGTTTCTTTAATGTTCGCATAATGGCCTGTTGCCACCTTATCTGCCCCTATGGATAGGGCCATTTTCAGGAAGGCAGAGAATTTAATATATCGGTTACAGAGGATACACGGGTTAGGTGTTCTCCCCGACTTATATTCATGTATAAAATTTTCTATCACATGTTCTTCGAATTCTCTTCTTAAATTAATCACATAGTGGGGTATGGATAAATTATCGGCAATCTTTTTAGCCCTGTTGATGGTTTCGCTCGAGCAGCAAGCCTTAGGGTTTCTTACACTTTTCATGGATTCCGGCAGGAGTTGAAAGGTAACTCCCACGACTTTGTAACCTTTCTGTTTTAAAAGGTACGCAGCGAATGAGCTGTCCAGACCGCCACTCATAGCAACAAAAACCGTTTCCATAAGGTAAACAATAACATAAATTATTAGCTATAAGCTAATTGCTATCTGCTAAATCATTGAAAATTTAAAAGGATTGTAGTATTATCACGTCAGGAGGATGTACATATGAGTAAAAAGCTGAAACTGTCTTTAAGCATGTTTTTCGTCATTGTTTTTATCCTTGGTTTTCTTATGGGCGCCCAGGGAAAAAGAGTATATCCAAGCAATGACAACAAGGAGATCTATGAATATTTGAAAACATTCTCTGATGTTATAGACCTTGTTAAGAAAAATTATGTTGATGAAGTGAAGGATAAAGAACTTGTCTATTCTGCCATCAAGGGTATCCTTGAATCTCTTGACCCTCATTCATCATTTTTGACGCCCGATATGTATAAGGATATGCAGACAGAAACGAAGGGCGAATTTGGTGGTGTAGGCATTGAGATTACCGTAAAAGATGGTTTTCCCATAGTGATTGCGCCAATAGAAGACACGCCTGCATACAAGGCTGGTGTCAAAGCAGGGGATCACATTGTGAGGATTGATGGAAAACCTACAAAGAATATGAATCTTATTGATATTGTAAAAATGATACGGGGGACCAAAGGTAAACCCGTTGCATTAACGATAATGAGAGAAGGATTTACAACTCCTCAGGAATTTAAAGTAGTGAGGGACGTTATTGTTGTCAAAAGCGTCAAACATAGAATGATTGAAGATAATTATGGGTATATTCGAATAGTGCAGTTCCAGGAAAAGACATCAAAGGATTTTGATAATGCTATGAAAGAGTTAGAACAGAGTAACAAGGAAAAACCATTAAAGGGTGTTATTCTTGATATGAGAAATAACCCTGGTGGACTCCTTGAGCAGGCTGTTGAAATATCGGATAAATTCCTCACAGATGGTTTAATTGTGTCCATTGATGGCAAGAAGAAAGAGGACAGTAACATGAAGTTTTATGCACATAAAAAAAATGATTACGTTGGCCCTCTTGTAGTGCTTGTCAATGAAGGAAGCGCAAGCGCATCGGAGATTGTTGCCGGTGCTTTGCAGGATTATAAGAGGGCTATTATTGTAGGCGCAAAGACCTTTGGTAAGGGCTCAGTTCAGACTATTTTTCCGCTTGGAGACGGTTCTGCTGTAAGATTAACTACGGCGAAATATTATACACCAAAGGGCCGTTCGATCCAGGCAGAGGGTATTTCACCGGATATTGCTGTTGATAGTAACATTGTGCGGGGCAAAGAAAAAGGAATGGTTCTGAAGGAAAAAGACCTTAATAAACATATTGAAACTGATAAACCGGAAAAACCCGACAAACAGGGAAAAACTGAAAAACAAATAAAGACATTAGATAATTCTAATAACAAAAATACCGCAGATGATGATTTTCAACTTGCCATGGGTCTCCAGATACTGAAAAGTTGGGAAGCACTGCGGGGGAAGTAATTGCAATTTAGAATTAAGAATTTTTTAATAGTTTATCCTTAAATTCATCTGGAATTCGTTTGGGTTTGCCGGCCATGTTTATGCAGACCATTTTGGTTTCACCCTTTGTGGTGGGTTTTCCTTCTTTGAACACTGTATGTGAGAGAATAAAGTAGGAATTCTTTATTTCTGTCACAGACGTATCGACTTGAATAATATCTCCGTATTTTAATTTTTCGAGCAGATCCATAGTCGCAGTTCTGACTATAATATATGTGTCCTGTTTTTCCCATTCAGGGATAGAAATACCGATTGACAGCAGGTATTCAAACCAGGATTTTTCGAAAAATTTGAGATAATTGGCAAAATAGACCACACCGCCGGCATCTGTGTCCTGGTAATATATGCGTGTTGAGTACATGAACATCTCCTTCAGCTATCAGCTAATTTTGTTTCTCTGGTTTATATTATTTCTTTAGTTTCTTTTGTTCTATAGCAAGACAAACAAGAGAAACCATAGAAACTAAAAAAACATGCGTTTATATCCAGTATCCAGTATCATCATTTTTTAAAGTAAGATTCTATGGCTTCAACCAAACCATCTATATCATACCGTTCAGCCTCGATATGAACATCAATAGTGTGGTTCTTTAATGTCTCTGTTGTGACGGGGCCTATTGAGGCGATTAAAGTATTCTGTAGAACGTTCTTTCCGTATAGCTTGATAAAGTTGTTTACTGTCGAGGAACTTGTGAATGTTACGATGTCAGGTTTTTCTGTAAGTAAGGCAGGGGATTCCGGTAAAGCAGTCTTGTATACGGGGATTACATCGCACAGTCCTCCCTGGTTTCTGATATATTCGACAATCACATTCCTTGCTTCTTCTGCCCGTGGATGAAGAAACTGCTTGTCTTTAATTTCCATGCATTTAAGCACGTCTATGATCCCTTCCGAAATGAATTTTTCCGGAAGAAAGTCAGGAACAATGCCTTTAGATTTCAAAAGCGAGGCAGTAGCTTCCCCGATAGGCAGGATCTTTATGCCATGTAAAGCCCTTATATCCTTGCCACATCTAAAAAGGTTATCAAAAAATACAGAGATACCATTAATACTGGTAAATATAATACAGCAATACTTCTCAATGAAATGTATCGATTTCACGAGGGGTTCATTCGGTTCTATAGGTATGATCTCTATAGTTGGTAAATACATTATTTGTGCACCTTTTTCAGTGAGGAGCCCCACCAGCTTTATTGATTGGTGCGGCGCCCTTGTTACTGCTATTTTTCTTCCAAAAAGGGGTTTGTTTTCAAACCACTTCAGTTTTTTTCTCAGATTTACTACTTCACCAACAATAATTATTCCCGGTGGTTTTATCCCTTCTTTTTTGGCAAGTGTGTCTATTTCTTGTAGTGGCCCTGTAACAATTTTCTGCTCGGGCAGGGTACCCCATTGAATGATACACGAAGGAGTCTGGGGATTTCTGCCGCCCTTTATCAATTTTTCCTTAATTTCTTTCAGGTTCTTTATGCCCATAAGCAATACGAGTGTATCAGGCCCTTTGGCAAGCTCATCCCATTTGATTGTGGATTGCCCCTTTTTATCATCTTCGTGTCCTGTAATAAAGGCGACAGTGGATGCATAATCTCTGTGGGTAAGGGGAATGCCTGAATAGGCCGGTGCAGATATGGCAGATGTGACGCCGGGGACGATTTCAAAATCTATCCCGTGTTCATATAAAAACTCAGCCTCTTCCCCGCCTCTTCCAAAAATAAAAGGGTCGCCACCCTTTAATCTTACTATAATTCCCCTTTTTTTTGCCTTCTCGACTAACAGACTATTAATGTCGTATTGAGGTAATTCATGTTGAGATGCCTGTTTTCCAACGTATATAAGCTCGGCTTCACTTCTGGAATAGCTTAAAAGATCTTTATTGACCAGATAATCGTAAATAATGACGTCTGCTTTTTGAATGAGTTCAAAGCCTCTTAATGTAATAAGCCTTAAATCTCCTGGTCCTGCTCCTACAAGATATACTTTGCACATACAGGTGAAATTATACGTTGGAACGCACGTATATTCAAATTATTTGTTTAAAGGCTATCTGACTTTTTACCTTTACAATAAGGCATTTTTCTGTTAATTTTTCTATTCTTAATGAGGACTTTCAAGACAATTATTGTCATTTTTTTAGTGGTTTTCTTCGCGTTTCCGGGTATTATCCGGGCTGATGAGCCAGATAAAATTGCAAAGATCAACGTGACGGGAAACGAAAGGATCGACACCGGTTTTATAATGAACAACATAAAAATCAAGGAAAACGAACCATACAACCTTGATAAAATCCAGGACGACATGAAAAATATCTATAAAACTGGTTTTTTTAGCGATGTTCAGATAGACGTTCAGGATACCGATAAAGGGAAAGCCGTAACTTTTGTGGTTATTGAAAGGCCACCAATCAAAAATATCTTATTGTCAGGCAATAAAAAGCTCAAAACAGCCGAAATTACTGACAAGCTTAAAATCAAAACCAACGCTGTGCTTAATATTGAAAAGATAAAAGAAAGCATGGATGAAATCAGAAAGTTTTATTCAAGCAAAGGTTATTATGCAACAAAGGTTAATTACGAAATTGATTATGAGGAAGGCTACGAGGCAAGCGTAAAGTTTTTAATTGATGAACCCGAGAAGGCATATGTTACAAAAATAGCTTTTACGGGGAATAAGACATTTAAAGACAGTAAGTTGAAAGATTTCATGAGAACGAAGGAAAAGGGTATGTTTTATTGGTTTACAGGTTCCGGTATCCTCGATGAAGAGGCGCTTGATGATGACAGGAAAAACATCGAAGCCTTTTATAACGACAACGGTTATGTGAGGGTAAAGGTAGGTGTCCCTGACGTTAAAATTTCTCAGGATGGGAAAACGATGAGCCTTACATTACCTGTTGAGGAGGGAAATCTATACAAGGTAGGCTCGGTAGATTTTTCTGGGGATATTTTATTCGATAAAGAGGTAATGAATAAAGAGTTAATAAGTAAAACTAATAATACCTTCAGGTCCACCATGTTTCAACGGGATGTTATAAGGCTTAACGATTTTTACCAGGATAAAGGCTATGCCTTCTGCGAAATCTCTCCCCTCACTTTAATAGATGATGACACACAAAAAGTAAATATTACTTTTGATATAAAGAAAAACGAAGAGATTTTTATTAACAGAATCAATGTATTGGGAAACACGAAGACAAGAGACAAAGTGGTGCGAAGGGAGTTGAGAATTGTAGAGGGTGGAAGGTTTTCTGCAACAAACCTCAAAAAAAGTCAGAAGCGCCTGAGAAACACCACATTTTTTAAAAATGCCGATTTCAAGATTATAAAAACAGATGAGCCGGATAAGGTCAATACGGATATTACTGTAGAAGAAAAACCTACAGGTACTTTGAGCGCCGGGGTTGGCTACAGTACATATGATAAGATCATTCTGTCTGGAAATATATCTCAAGAAAACTTCCTGGGCACAGGGAGAAAACTCTATCTTACGGCTTCTTTGGGTGCTGTTACGAATAATTATAATTTTTCGTATTTAGAACCTTATATTTTTGATTTGAACATGCATGCGGGGTTTAGTGTATTTAATTTTGGAAGAATTTTGGATACGTATGATTATAATAAATGGGGCGGGAGTCTATCCCTTATAAAGCCCCTGACTGATGATGCAAAAGGATCTGTCAGGTACAGATACGAAACCACAAGTGTAACAAATATTGATGCTACAGCGAGCACTTATATTCAGGATCAGGCAGGTACATTGTCAACAAGCAGTGTAACTTTTTCCTTCGGAAAGAACACTATTGATGATATATTGAACCCTCACATAGGAATAAATACAGAAACATCCTTTGAGCTTGCAGGTGGCCCTTTCTTAGGTGATAACTATTTCTACAGGATGATAGCCTTTTATGGAAAGTATATTCCTGCCGGTTTCTGGGATAGCACGTTTTTTATAAGAGGTACCGCTGGAACGATACAAGGGTATGGAGGAAAAGAAGTGCCTGTTTATGAAAAATTTTATGTAGGCGGGATGCAAACGGTAAGGGGTTTTAAATACGGCGAAGCAGGTCCACTGGATGCTACCGGAGAAGTTATCGGAGGCAAAAATCAATTGTTTTTTAATCTTGAGTGGGTTTTCCCCATTTATAAACCTGCCGGGTTTAAAGGTGTGCTGTTTTTTGATGCCGGGCAGGCCTTTGACGATTCAAGCGGTTGGCTGCTGAACGGTATACGGACCTCAGCAGGGTTTGGTATAAGATGGTTTTCTCCTATGGGTCCAATTCGTCTTGAACTCGGGTTTAATCTTAATCCAGGACAGAACGAGAAGGGAAGTGTTTTTGATTTTGCTATGGGTACACAATATTAAAAGGAGGCAGTATGAAAAATTTTATTTTTATTGTCCTGATTGCTCTTTCTGCTCTATTTGCTTTGACATTCCCGGTTAATGCTCAGAATTTAAACATCGCTTACGTTGATCTTCAGAGAGTTATGCTTGAATCTGACAAAGGCAAGGAAGCAAAAAATTCACTGACAGGCGAAGCCGAGAGATTAAAGAAGTTGTTGGACGGCAAACAGGAAGAGTTACAAAAAATGAAGGATGTAATAGAGCGGCAGAGCGCAACAATTACCCCGGATGCAAGGGCTGGAAAAGAAAAAGATTATCAGAATAAACTGAAAGATTATCAGAGATTAGCCAATGATTACCAGACTGAGTTGCAGCAAAAAGATGGAGAGTTTACTCAGAAAATATTAAAAGATGTTGAACAGGTAATCAAAACCATAGGAGAAAAAGATAAGCACATCCTTATTCTCGAAAAAAGTCAGGCAGGTATACTCTTTGCAAGCCCTTCAATTGATATAACGAATAAAGTTATTGCCCAATATAATGATTTTATGAAAAAGAAGCCAGCTCCTAAAAAATGATTACATTAAAAGATATTGCTGAAAAAATAGGGGGCCGTTTAACAGGTGATGGGAATATCGCCATAACGCGTATTTCAGGCATGAATGAAGCGCAGGAAGGTGATATAACCTTTCTTTCCCGGAAAGGTTTCAGAAAACACATAAAAGACACAAAAGCATCAGCCATCATTGTCGGTGAGGATATAAATCCCGATGATTTTTCTGATAAAAATCTTATTATTGCCAAAAACCCTGGACTTGCATATGCCAGGGCAGCACAGATTTTTCATAAAGGATATCCCGAAGCGAAGGGAATAAGCCCCTTAGCCTCTGTTTCAAAAGGTGCAAAAGTATCAGAGACAGCAAGCATCTACCCATATGTGTATATCGGCGAAGGAGCAGTAGTCCAAAGCAATGCCATTCTCTATCCGTTTGTTCATATAGGTGAAAATGCAGTAATCGGAGAGGGTACGATCATGTATCCTCATGTTACGGTATACGATGGGGTGATAATAGGGGAAAATGTAATTATTCACAGTGGTGCAGTTTTGGGAAGTGATGGGTTTGGTTATGTATGGGATGGATCGAGACATGTGAAGATTCCCCAACTCGGAATTGTGGAAATAGAGGATGAGGTGGAGATTGGAGCGAACGTAACGATTGACAGGGCTTCTCTTGGAAGAACTATCATTAAAAAAGGCACAAAAATTGATAACCTTGTTCAGATTGCACATAATGTGTCCATTGGTGAGAATTCTATCATTGTGGCTCTGGTGGGAATTGCGGGAAGCTCCTCTGTAGGTAACAATGTGATTCTTGCGGGGCAGGTTGGCGTGAAGGATCATGTAAACATCGGGAATAATGTGATGGCAGCAGGAGGAACGGGGATCACAAAGGATGTCCCCGATAATTCTCTCATCTCAGGCACGCCCCATATGCCGCATAAGGAATGGTTAAAGCTTCAGGGCTATCTTAAGAACCTGCCAAAATTGTATGAGAGGATGAAAAAAATAGAAAAAAGACTCAATCTGGAGGCTTGAGATGATTGATATTAATGAAATAATGCAACTTATGCCTCATAGTTATCCCTTTCTACTCGTAGACAGGATTCTTGAATTCGAACCTGCTAAAAGAATTGTTGGTATAAAAAATGTGACCTTTAATGAGCCTTATTTCACAGGTCATTTTCCGCAAAGACCAATTATGCCCGGGGTACTCATTATTGAAGCCCTGGCTCAAACAGGCGGGGTTCTTGCATTTAAAAGCTTTCCGGAGAAAAAGGGCCTGGTATTTTTTACAGGCATTGATGATGCACGTTTCAGAAAACCCGTGATTCCCGGGGATCAGATAAAACTTGTTTTAGAGGTCATAAAACACAGAAGGGAAATATGGGTTTTTGAGGGTAAAGCCTATGTTGATAACGAAGTTGTTGCTGAAGCGAGAATTATGGCAATGTTAAAACAGGAATAAGGAGAATACGTTGATACACCCAACTGCAATCATTCATAAAAATGCACATATCGATTCTGATGTCCATATAGGCCCTTATTGCATTATTGAAGAAAAGGTGAAGATCGGAAAGGGAACAAAAATCCTTGGACACGTTATTATCCAGGATGGTACCGAGATTGGTGAAAACTGTACAATCAGCTCTTTCACATCCATTGGCAGTCCGCCGCAGGATCTTACATATAAGGGCGAAGATACCACGGTAGTGGTAGGGCATAACAACATTATAAAGGAATATGTGACAATTAACAGGGGGACTCCACACAACAGCGGTGTCACTAAAGTGGGAAACAACAACTTCATTATGGCATATGCCCATATTGCCCATGACTGTGTCGTAGGGAATAATATCATTATGGCAAATTGTGCAACACTTGCCGGACATGTAGAGGTGGATGACTTTGTTATTTTTGGCGGTCTTTGCGCAGTACACCAGTTTTGCAAAATTGGGAAATATGCCTTTATAAGCGGGCTTACAGGTGTTCCAAAAGATATACCCCCTTATATAATAGCTGCCGGGAGCAGGGCTAAGCCTTATGGACTGAACGTTGTGGGTCTTGAGAGGCATAATTTTTCGAAGGACGAAATCTTAAAATTAAAAAAGGCATACAGAATTCTCTTCAGGTCGTCTTTGCCGCTCAGTACATCACTTAAAATAATTCAGGAAGAATTGGATGGTGAAAAAATAAAAGAATTGATAGATTTCATCAATAGCTCAAAGAGGGGAATATGTCGTTGAAAATAGCCCTTATCGGCGCTGGTCATATGGGCAGTATACACCTCGGAAAACTAATAGATTTAGAAGATGTTGAAGTCGGAGGGGTAGTTGATGTTGACAGGAATACGTTAAACAACATATCTGAAAAGTATCAGGTACCGGTGTTTGCAGACTATAAAGATATTCCTGATGGTCTGGCAGGAGTTGTCATTGCAAGCTCAACAGGGACACACTACGAAGTCGCAAAAAATTTCCTTGAAAAGGGAGTCCATGTTTTTATTGAAAAGCCAATAACATCAGGAATAAACCAGGGAGAAGAACTTGTTGAACTTGCAGAAAAGCAGGGCTTAATCTTGCAGATTGGCCATTTGGAGAGATTTAACCCGGCGTACAATGAGGCAATATCTCACATTAAAAAACCTTTATTTATAGAAGCCCGGAGAATGAGCAATTTCACTGGCAGGTCCACAGATATCGATGTAGTGTTGGATCTGATGATCCATGATATTGATTTGACCCTTTCTATAGTGAAAGAAGATGTAACGGAAATAAGGGCGCATGGCTTACATTTTGCCTCTGATAAACTGGATATGGTGAGCGCATGGCTTGAGTTTGCAGGGGGTTGCGTTGCTTGTATAACTGCCAGCAGGGTATCGGTTAATAAAGAAAGGAACATCACAATATTTGAGAAGAATAAACAATATTTTGTAGACTTGCTGAATGGCAGATTAACAGGTAAAACCAAAAAACAGGATGGAAGTATCGAGACCCTCGAATATGAAGCAGATAAGGTAGATTCTGTAAAAGAAGAATTGTCAGAATTTATTTATTCGATCAGGGGTGATAAAACACCGTGTGTCGGAGGTAAAGAGGGATTAAGGGCCCTTGTCATTGCCGAACAAATCAAAGCATATATTGCCAGAAACAAAGCTTAGCGGAAAGTTTAACAAAGAGATAGTCATCATAACCGGTGAGCTTTCTGGCGAAATCCATGCATTCCACCTCATTGATGAACTAAAATATTTTTTTAATTTTCAATTCAGTGGAATTGGCAGTACCAAACTCAGAGACGCAGGCGTAGATATTGTTTACGATTACAAAAACATATCATTAACCGGCCTGAGTGAAATATTTTCAAAGCTTCGCCATATTCGGGATGCCTTCAGTAAAATCAAAAAGCATTTAAGAGAGAAAAGGCCATCGCTGCTTATTCTGGTAGATTTTCCGGGTTTCAATATGAGAATAGCCAGGTTTGCGCATAACCTCGGCATCCCTGTCATCTATTTTATCCCACCCCAGATATGGGCATGGAGAAAGAAACGGATATATAAAATAAAAAAATATGTGAATAAGGTAATCTGTATCCTCCCGTTTGAGAAAAAAATATATGAAGATTATTCCATTGACGTAGCCTATGCAGGACACCCGTACATGGAAATTGTTAAACCTTTGTATACGAGAGAGGATTTTTTGAGGATGGCAGGGATTGGCGGAAAGGCTCCTGTTTTAACGATTATGCCCGGGAGCAGAGATAATGAGGTAGAAAAGCACATGCCCATCCTGATGGACATAATCGAAGCGATTGAGAAAAGGGTTGAAAACCTGAAAATATTGTTGCCTCTGGCTGAAAACATTGACCAGAAGATTATTGAGAAATACCGGAAAGAAAATATAGAGATCACGTATTTAAAAGGCTTATCATACGATGCTCTCGCGAATTCTGACTTGGCGATCATTGCATCAGGCAGTGCAACCCTTGAGGCGGCAATCCTTGGAACGCCAACGATTGTTATTTATAAGATATCATTTTTATCGTATGTCTTTGCGAGACTGCTTGTAAAGATTAACTATATCAGTTTGCCCAATATCATAGCCGGAAAAGAGGTTTTCCCTGAATTTATTCAAACATTTGATGTTGAAAAGATTGCAGAGAAAGCGCTCTATATGTTAAGTAATGGTAAGGAAAAGATAAAAGTAGAAATTGATAATATGAAAATAAAACTTGGAAAAGAGAATTCTTATAAGATGGCAGCAAAAACAATAGTAGAGTTTATGGAACATACATATGGCGCTCTACCTTAGACTCCTTACATATCTAAAACCTTACTGGCCAAAACTTGTTTTTGCCATGATTTTTATGGCCCTTGTCGCATCCACAAACGGTCTTACTGCATATATTGTAAAACCTGTATTGGACAACATATTTTTCGAAAAAAATGCATCAATGCTCAACATAATCCCCTTTGGAGTAGTTATACTCTACCTTTTAAAGGGTATTTTTGATTATTTCCAGGCATACCTGATGGGTTTTGTAGGGCAGAAAGTGATTACAGATATAAGGGATGAAATTTTTAACGCATTGCAGAAACAACCCTTAGCATACTTCGACAAGACTCCAACGGGTACGATAATTTCGAGAATAATAAATGATGTGACACTGGTACAAAGTGCTGTATCTGATGCTTTTACGGCGATCCTGAAAGATGTCTTTACCATTATCGGTCTTATATTCGTTGTTTTTTACAGAGACTGGAAACTTGCAGCCATTGCCTTTGTTGTCCTGCCTTTTGCGATATACCCTATTGTCAGCTTTGGGAGAAGATTGAGAAAGATAAGCACGAAAACACAAAAAGAGATGGCAAAATTAACCAATTTTTTGCACGAAACTATCACCGGCCAGCGAATTGTCAAGGCCTTTTGCATGGAAGAATATGAGAGTAAGAGATTTAACGAAGAAAACGAAACACTATTTCATATTATCTTAAAGCGCTATAAAATACGGGCGCTTTCTTCTCCCATAATGGAGGTGCTTGGCGGGATCGCCATAGCCGTTATAATCTGGTATGGAGGTAGTGAGGTTATATCCGGCAAGTCAACACCCGGTAATTTTTTCTCCTTCACGGCTGCCCTTTTAATGCTCTATGAGCCGATCAAGAGGCTTAACCGGGAGAACCACAACATACAACAGGGACTTGCAGCCAGCCAGAGGGTGTTTGAGGTCATTGATCGCAAACCAGAAATACTTGAACATGACGATGCAATCAACCTTGAAAAGGTCAGAGGCATTATTGATTTTAAAGATGTATTTTTTAGGTACGACGATAAGATGATACTGAATAACATAAACTTGAAAATTAACCAGAACGAAATCCTTGCTATTGTGGGAGAAAGCGGGGTAGGGAAGACGACTCTGGCAAATCTTATTCCCCGTTTCTATGATGTGACAAGAGGATATATAGAGGTTGATAATATTGATATAAGGCATGTAACCCTTAACTCTTTAAGAAGGAATATTGCCCTTGTTACACAGGATGTAATCCTCTTTAATGACACCATTAAGTCTAATATCTGTTATGGTGAGGCTCAGGATATGGAAAAAATCGAAGAGGCGGCCAGGATGGCGTATGCCTGTGATTTTATAACGAAGCTCTCCAAGCAATACGATACCGTAGTTGGTGAAAAGGGCATGCGTTTGTCAGGTGGACAAAAACAACGGATAGCTATTGCAAGAGCCCTCTACAAAAATACCCCGATCCTTATCCTGGATGAGGCCACAAGCTCTCTTGATGCAGCTTCAGAGGTGGAGGTGCAGAAGGCCTTTGATAATTTAATGAAGGGGAGGACAACGATTGTCATTGCACACAGACTCTCCACTATAATGAATGCAGACAGGATTATTGTCCTCGAGGGAGGAACAATAGTTCAGGCTGGAGCACATAAGGAATTGATAGAGGTAGAAGGACCTTACCAAAGGTTGTATGAACTGCAATTTAGAGATACTTCATCAAGAAAGGTGATAAAAATCCCGAAAAAGGTAAAAAATGTTTAAAAAAGCAAAATATATTATTATGTTACATGTACTCCCCCCGTTGGTTTATGCATTCATAACCTTCATAAAATTGACCACAAAAGTACGCCATGTACATCATGAAACCGCTTACAGAATGTGGGATAAGGGTGACACATTTATTGTTTGCTTCTGGCATGGAAGACTGCTTATGATGCCTTTTGCAAACAGAAGGGGAAAGGGAAAGGTCTTGGTAAGCAGACACAGAGATGGTGAGTTTATTGCGCGGATCATGACCTATTTCCGTCTTGGCTCCATAAGGGGTTCCTACAGGAAAGAAGGAAGCATTTCTTCGCTTCGGGAAATAATATCTGATTTGAAAAATGGTTTTGATGTAGCCATAACACCTGACGGTCCTAAAGGGCCAAAATATAGCGTAAAAAAGGGCATTATAGAACTTGCGAAATTGACGGGAAAACCTATAATGCCTTTAACCTACGGCGCAAGTAAAAAAAAACTTTTAAATCATGGGATAGCTTTGTTCTCCCATACCCCTTTTCCAGGGTTGTTTTTCTGTGGGGAGACCCGATATACATAAGCAGGGATGCCTCTCCGGAAGAAACCGAAGCGAAAAGAATAGAGCTTGAAACAACACTGATACAATTAACAGAAAAAGCAGATGAAATTGCATGTGGAAAATAGCCTACAATATTCTTTTACACATTTTGCTGCCGTTTTTTCTCTTGTTTTCGCTGACAAAAAGGAAAATAAGGAACAATCTTGCTGAGCGTTTGTGGTCAAGTACAAATAATACAGATTTAAAGGGTGCCATCTGGATACATGCAGCCTCTATCGGCGAAGCGGTTATTGCTGAAGCTATTGTGAATTACATGCGAAACAGAAGTGGTTTTGATAATTTTCTTATTACCACAAATACATACTATGCAAGGGATATGCTTCGTAAGAAATTTAATAACAGGATTAGCGTATATTCCCTCCCGTTTGATTTAACGTATTCCTTGAAGCACTTTATCAGCACATCCACCTTCAAGTCCCTGCTCATCGTGGAAACAGAGATATGGCCGAACCTTGTCTGGCAAGCTAAAAAGCGTAACATACCTGTTATCATCATTAATGGAAGAATATCCGATAAAACCTATAAGACTTACCTGTTTTTTTACCTTTTTATTAAAAACGTTTTTTCTGATATAACCCTTGTTCTTGCTCAATCAGAGGAACATGCGAAGCGTTTTAATGCCTTAGGCATGGATTCAATAAAAGTTATAAATACTGGTAACATTAAATATTACAGAGATTTAGCTACAACAAGTGATAATATACATAAAGAAAATATAATAACATTCGGAAGTATAAAAGAAAAAGAAGTAGACATTATATTACAGGTTATTGATATGTTAAAAAAACGTTTCTCTCAGTTTAAATTTTTTATTGTACCGAGAGAATTGAACCTTGTAGATGTGATTGAAAATGGGCTGGCAAGTCGGCTCAATACGATGAGATATTCTGTGTATAAAAAATCATCCATTGAGGCAATTCAAGCCGTTGAAACAATAGTTGTTGACACTGTGGGAGATTTGCCGGATGTGTATAAGAAGAGCATGGTTGCATTTGTTGGCGGGAGCCTTGCTCCATATGGCGGACAGAACATCCTCGAACCGTTATTCTTCGGCACCCCTGTTCTTTTTGGCCCTTATATGGAAAACTTCAGAGATATCGCCGGTACTATACTGGAAAGTGGAGCCGGAATTATGGTTAATAACACTGAAGAGCTTTCTGAGAAAATCAGTTTGCTCATTGAAAACGATAGGTTAAGGGAGAAAATGGGAGAGCAGGGACGCAGAATAATAGAGGCGCAGAAAGAGGTAATGGAAAGGGCGGTTAACATCATTTTAGAGACGATTGCAGAAAAATAGAATGTAAGAAGTAATTTTAAACAGAGGTTAAGATGGAAGAATTTACTCAACTGGTTGAACTTATGGCAACGTTACGCGGAGAAAAAGGTTGTTCATGGGATAAAAAACAGACAACGAAAGCCTTTAAAACGTTTCTTTTAGAGGAAGTATATGAATTAATCGATGCCATAGATAAGGACGATTATAAGGCGTTAAAAGAAGAGTTAGGCGATCTTTTGTTTCATATTGTTTTTATCTCTCAGATTTGTAAAGATGAGAAACAGTTTGATATTAAAGAAGTTGTAAGTTCGGTATACAAGAAGATGTATAACCGCCATCCCCATGTGTTTATGGATGCACCTTCCGACAAACCCATTGAGAAAAAATGGGAAGAAATCAAAAAGGATGAAAAAGAAGATTATTCCCTGCTGTCCAATGTCCCATCCGCAATGCCTGCCTTACTAAGGGCCCATATTATTTCAAGAAGGGCGGCACATGTTGGTTTTGATTGGGAAAGTGTTGATGGTATTTATGAAAAGATGTCAGAAGAAATAGAAGAACTGAAGAGGGCAGGGCAATCAGGCGATACCGGATCAATAAAGGAAGAAATCGGTGATCTTCTTTTTACAGTGGTTAATATATCGAGATTTTATAATGTAGATCCTGAAGATGCGCTGAGACTGACTTGCAACAAATTTATCAGACGCTTCAGTTATATTGAGTCGAAAATAGAATTAAAAACATCATCGCTTTCCGAGATGGATAGCTTGTGGAATGAGATAAAAATTATTGAAAATAAGGGGGGTTGATCCCCCCTTCTTTTAATCTGCCTTCATAACGTTCTCTGCCTGAGGACCCTTTGGACCTTTGGTGATTTCAAATTCAACTTTTTCACCGGTTTTGAGTGTTTTAAACCCCTCCTGCTTAAGTGCTGAAAAATGTACAAATACGTCTTCCCCATTTTCCTGCTCAATAAACCCATATCCCTTTGCATCGTTAAACCATTTTACCTTACCTACTGCCATACCACTTGACTCCTTTCATTGAATATTAAAGCGAATCTGCAAGCCGCTTTAGTGGGTATAGTATGATTATTCATAAATACTGTCAAGTCAAATCTGAAAAAATATAATCTCTCAATCACGATACTGGATAATAACGTATGTTTCTTTAGTTTCTTTAGTTTCTTTAGTTTCTTTAGTTTCTATGGTTTCTCTTGTTTGTCTTGTTATAAAACTAAAGAAACTAAAGAAACGATATAAACCAGAGAAACAACATCAGCTGATAGATCATTCAACGATGCTTCGCTACCCCGATTTGCCGGCACAGGTGTGCTATCGGGCATATGCTGCATCGCGGCGAAACGGGGTTGCATATATTTTTACCGAATGTTACAAAAAGTGTGTTGTATATGATCCAGTATTTTTTGGGCAGCACCTCTCTGAGAGATGCCTCTGTTTCATGGGGATGTTTTGTTTTTACGATTCCCAACCTGTTTGATATTCTGTGCACATGTGTATCCACGCATATTCCAGGCTTTCCGTAACCTTCCGTGATGACGAGGTTAGCCGTTTTCCGTCCTATGCCTTTAATTTTCAACAGCTCATCGATTGAATCAGGAACTTTTCCATTATAGTTGCCAATAATGATATGGGACACATCCTTGAGGGTTATTGATTTATTTCGATAGAATCCAACCGGATAAATCAACTCCTGTAGCCTTTCAATTGGAATTTTCAGAATATCTTCCGGTGTTTTTGCTTCTTTTGTAAGCCTCTCCATTGCTTTTTCAGTCGTTTCATCTTTCGTCCTGAGGCTCAATAGCGTGCTTATGAGAACAAGAAAAGGATTCCTGTTTTCTCTTTGTGAAATTTTTGTTACAACAGGCACTTCATCTTTGAAAGTATCCTGTAATGTCTCGATCATTTCTTTAAAAGGAAATGAGAAGGACAATGTTGAGTTTTGAGTTTTGAGTTTTGAGTTATGAATTATTAAATCACCTTTATCAGCTATGAGCTAATTTTGTTTCTCCGGTTTATTTTGTTTCTTTAGTTTCTTTAGTTTTATAACAAGACAAACAAGAGAAACCATAGAAACTAAAGAAACATGCGTTTTTATCCAGCATTAGTTATCAGCCAGTAATTTCTCTATCCATCCCATCATATGCTCAGTATGTGATCCCTTCCAGTAGACCTTCTTGCATGAGGGGCAGGCTTTAAATTTGTCATAATTGTGGAATATATGTTCAGGAACGAATTGTTCGATTTCAATCTTTTTTACATCATCGAGAGGCATATTGCACCTTATGCACCGGCTCATCAACATATCTTCATGGATAAAGGGTTTGATCAAGTCTCGAATCTCCCTTAACTGCTCCTCAACGTGCTCTGATTTTATGCTGAAGCATATATCGTACGGCACACTTCCAATTAACCTTCGTGTAAGAAAAATGGGTTTTTCAGGTTCATTTTTACAGGATTTTAAATGTTCAATGTTATGAATATAAGGTGCGTCTATGCCAAGCATCCTCAGGTATCTTGCAAGTTTGCCGAGCATTGCATCGCATACAAATTTCATCTCGCAACTAATGATTTTGCGGTCTTTTTGGCTTGCTTCATTATCTCTTCGTCACCGGGGACGTATCTGTTTTCCATTAGGACCCTGCCCATACAGATAACGGTGTCAACTATATACCCGTTCGATGCATAGACGATATCAGAATAAATATCAAATCCAGGATTAAGCTCCGGGCGGTTCAAATCAACAAGGATGATATCGGGGCTGTTTCCGGCCTTTATCTCCCATTCAGGTAAGAAAAATATGCTTGCAGCGGTTTTTGTGGCAAGATCGAATGTTTCTCTTGCAGGCAACATTGTCGGGTCATTGGTAGAAAATTTTGCAAGCAGTGATGCGTATTTCATCGTTTCGATGATATCAAGGTGATTATTAGATGCGCATCCATCCGTTCCGAAACAGAAGGGTATGTTGAGCCCGTTTTTTAAGAGTTGATGGGGAAACATCCTGCCTACTGAGAGTTTCAGATTGGAGACGGGGATATGAACCAGTTTTGCATTGCAGTTTTTCAATATTGTGCAGTCCTTTTCATCGAGCCAGCAACCGTGACAACCGATAAATCTGTCCGAGAGAATGCCGGTAGAGTTGAGAAATTCAGTCGGGGAAAGACCGTATTTTTCCTGAGAAAATTTTGTTTCTTCCTCTATTTCGGAAAGATGCATATGGATTAAAATCCCATGTTTTTCTGAAAAATCGCGCATCCACTGAAGACTTTCTCTGCATACGGTGTAAATGGCATGGGGACCGAAAGTAAACGTTACGTGGGGTTTGTATTTTTCGGATAATTCGAAGAGTTTCAGGTTGAGATCGATCTGCTCTTTGCCTTTGTTTTCATCAAACATATCAATAAAAACAGCGCTTATAAAACCCCGCACACCCATATCGCACACTGCCTTCGCTGTTGCTTCCCAGAACCAGTACATGTCGTTAAATACCGTTATCCCGTTTTTTATCATTTCAAGACAGGCGAACTTTGAACCCCAGTAAATGTCTTCCTCGGTTAATTTGGCTTCGAGGGGCCATATCTTTTCCTCGAGCCAGTTTTTCAGAGGCATGTCATCGGCGTATCCCCTCATGAGTGTCATCGCAGCGTGGGTGTGACCGTTGATGAAAGAGGGGAGGGCAGCTTTGTCTTTCCCGTTGATTATTTTATCTGCCTTGCGAATACAGTTTTCAGAAATCTCTTCGATGGTGCCGTCTTTTATGAAAATGTCTCTGGTGTTTCCGTCTAATTGCACACCTTTTATCAATATGTTCATTCAAAATTCCTTTCAAGCAGTGTTGCGATGAATACTTCTATGACATTCATATTTTTCTGCCAGCTTTTTCCTATCTCTTCCATGGTAAGGGGTTCCTTGAGGATACCGTTACAATAGTTGTCAACAGAACATATACTGGCATAAGGAATCTCGTATTCCATGCACAGGGTGGCCTCTGACGGCATTGTCATACCGACGACATCCCCATGCCGTTTAAGCAGTCTTATTTCTGCTTTTGTTTCCAGTCTCGGGCCGATCGTCTGGATGTATATACCGCCTGATTTCGCTTTCATTTTAACTTTTCTGGCAAGACTGTAGACATACTTGAAGAGTCCGGCATCCATCTCGGGTATAATGAACTTCATTTCCTTGTCATAAAATGAAGCTGCAATCCAGAGAGATATAAAATCACGGGGAATAACGAAAGTCCCCGGTGGTATTTTCATCTTGAGGCTTCCCACAGAGTTAACAGATATGACTTTTTGAACATTCAGGTATTTAAGCGCCCAGATGTTCGCCCTGTAATTAATTTTATGGGGAGGTACGGGCGGAGTGCCATGTCTTTGAATAAAGACGTTGCTGCCGCTTATCTTTACATATGTGTCGCCATAGGGTGTTTCTATCTTTTTTTCATCCCACCCGGCGAAAATGGATGAACTGAGGAGCGATGTGCCGCCGATAATGCCGTTCATATTGAAACCAGTGAAAAGTGGAAAGTGAAAAGTGGAAATTTATTTTTAAACACGATGACTATTTACTATTAACAGGTTTAGAGAGTCAAGAATTTTCTCAGCGTAGAGCGTTTAGCGTAGAGCGTTTAGTTTTAAATCCTCTACGCCTGTCCTCGCGTAGCGGGGGCTATGAGCTAATGTTGTTTCTCTGGTTTATATTGTTTCTTTAGTTTCTTTTGTTCTATAACAAGACAAACAAGAAAAACTAAAGAAACTAAAGAAACATGCGTTTTTAACCAGTATCAAGTATCATCTGGAGGAATTCTTCCTCGTCCAGGACCATGAGACCCAATTCCCTTGCCTTGTCCAGCTTTGAGCCCGCTTCTTCTCCGGCCACCACATGGGTTACCTTCCTGCTGACAGAGGGGGCGGTTTTTGCGCCGAGGGATTCGACCTTTTTTCTTGCCTCATCTCTGGACATGCTCTTCATGGAGCCCGTAAAAACGAATGTGAACCCCTCTAAGGTTTTTTTACTGACCGGCCTGTATTCTACCTCTACCTTTGCATCGAGGATTCTCGTGATTGTTTCTCTGTTTTTTCCGTCCCTGAAAAAAGCGGTTATGCTGCTTGATGCTTCAGGACCTATTTCGGGGATATTGATGAGTCGTTCTTCTGTTGTGTTCATCAATTCTTCAATATGCTTAAATCGTTCTGCAAGGAGTCCCGAAATATGCTCACCCACATTCCGTATCCCCAGGGCATAGATAAACCTCGCAAAAGACC
>JAPLKD010000273.1 GCA_026388245.1 Pseudomonadota bacterium
GCCATACCGGGAAGCTGTGTTTCGGGAAGTTCTTCCATTTCAAGGGTATTGGTGAGATACAATTTGAATCTTTCATCTGCCTTGAGCGTAAGCCCAAGTTCCTCCAGCAGGAAAGACATCTTTAAATGGCCTATTGCATAAGGCGCCATCATGAGTTCAAACGCGTAGAAATTACCGAGAATGCGCTCCCTGATAAGCAGTTCTTTTCCGCCCTCGCCATATTTTGTGACAAATTCCTCAACTGCAATCTTCGCAGCCTCAGCAAGGAAGGTAAGCGTGCCTGCTGCCGGGTCTAAAACAGTCACAGACTTGTCGGCAATACCATCTGTTTTCCCGAATTGTTCTTTTAAAATAGTATGTAAAGAACGGACGATATAGGATACAACCGGCTCAGGGGTATAATAGACGCCCCGTTTCTCTCTCGTCTTAGGGTCATATTCAGCCAGAAAAGTCTCATAAAAATGGACAATCGGGTCCTTACCTTTCCCTTCATGAAAGTAGCTGTGGAGGATATTTTTAACATCAGTAACCGCCAATACCTCTGAAATATCATCAATAATCCACTCCATCTGCGGGGGCAATTTCCCACGTGAGACAAACTCGAATAAATCCCTTAAAATACCAATAGTTTGAGGAATAGTGTCATAGGCAAGCTTTCTGTTGAATTCATAAATCCCCCCGTTCCCCCCTTTCGGAAAGGGGGGCGGAGAGGGGATTCGGGTCCTTGCTGCAAAAAGTCCATATGTAATGGTCTGCGAATAAAGGTCTGCAAAGTCTTCCTTCGTAAGGCCGCTTACCAGATATTGTTTGAAGGCTTCATAAAAACCTATTATGAATCCCTTCCCGTTCCTCTCTTCTTCTTTTAGCTCTTCTGCAATAACCTCATCCTTTAAAAAGCGTGTCCTCTTTGCCAGTTCAACAGCGAGAGATTTTGCGTCATAGACCCTGGGAAGGGAAAAGGAGAAAAACCTTTCCAGCAATACCAGGAAATCAGATTCTTTTTCCGCCGGAGGGACGGTTTTTAATTGATAGAGGATAAAGGGTCTCCCGATAAGGACTTTATCAATCAATGAGCCATTTCTGTAAAGCCTGAATTCAAAAAAGTTTGTGAGGATCAGATTTGGAAAGGTGCGGAGGTAACGCTTTAACTGGTCTGTTGCTTCTATCTGGTCCAGGTTTTCAATTGTCGGCGCTTTTGCTTCAATATATCCAATGATATGCTGTTTTCCGTCCCATACCCTGAAATCAGGGTTGCCAGCCTCGGTCTTTTTCGGAATTGTTGTTATATGAATATCTTTTTTGCCTGTTGATTCGCTGTATGCTTTTAACAATCTTTCAAGGGTCGAGTAAAAACTCTGCTCTGTCGAATCTCCGCGCTTGACAACTTCAGATATTTCTTTGATATATGTTTTCAGCATCTGGTCTGTTCAACTATTCTAAATCCTTATAAAGATGATTACAACGATAAAAACGCCGATGCCTTTACTCCAGTGAATAGTGAATAGTGATGAAGTCTCTATGTTGTTATGTATCATAACATCGGGAACAAAAGTGTCAAGCATTTTGTGGTTTTTTTAGGGGGGATAAATTTTCTTGTATTGTCTTTTTCAACCATGATATTATTTCCGATGTATGTAATTGATTATGCTGGACAAACAGAACAGGATTGTGGCGTATGAACTCCTGTTCAGGAGCGGTGACATGCTATCCGCACAGGTAACTGACAGCGCGAGGGCAACAGCAAGTGTCATAGCCAATGCACTCAACAATGTTGGTATCAAGCAGCTTATTGGAGATCCCGGATGCCCTTCTTAAGAAAGAAGGACTTCCTGGTACTGCATTGATTATCATTGAGAAGCTGGAACGGCAGTCATTTGATGAGTTGAACGATCTGTTACCAAAGATTGGCCTTAAGCTGTATGACCTTTTGTCAATGGAAACACTGGCAATTACGGAATTCGAACAACCAGTACAGTGTCCCTGAAATGAATTGACATTGCTTATGAATCCGCTTAAGTTATCTCACATAAAACCGAAGATAAATACAGATGAAGAAACTTACTCTATCGATTGATCCTACTGACAATAATGCCGCGTTTTTCAAAATTAAAGAACATGATTTTGCAGGTATGATCAAGCAATATGCAGAAGAACTTAAAGCGCTGAACAGATCAACGGAGAATGATTTTCTTTCCATAGGCGCCGGTTTGAACGATGTCTTTTCAAGGGCAACGAAGATTTCAAGAACAGCGAACTCATCCGTTGAACTGATCACAAGCGATAAAGTTTCGGAGGATACAGAAAGACTTCACAATGTATTTGAAATGATTAAGGAACGTCTTCAATATTCCGAACTTAAATTGAATAACAGTTCCACGGTATTGCAGAAGATGCTGGATATCGGCAAAAATACGGATGCGCCCTTAGACATTTTTAAAAGAATAGTTAAACATCTTCGCGTCCTCAGTGTTGCAACAAAAATAGAGAATGCCCGTCTTGCGAGTAATGATAACAGTTTTAATATCCTGGCAGATGACATAGAAAAGCTGTCTGTTGTCATAGCTTCAAAGACGGCGGATATCCATAAAGGTCTTTCACTATTGCAGAAAGATGTGCAGCAGGTTCTTTACAGGATGTTTTCTTATAAGAATTCGAAATATGAAATAACACATGCAGTGCTCGATAGCATCACAGCAGACCTTCAAATGTTATCTGAAAAGCGTATTCAGTCGTCCGGGGTTGTTCAGCATTTAGCCATACAGTCTGAGCAGGTTTCGTCTGATATATCGGAGGTGGTATCATCATTGCAAGTTCACGATATCACCCGCCAGCAGATAGAGCATGTGACTGATATATTTGATGAGGTCTGCCTTGCAGCAACTAATGAAGACAGCAATGGAAACGTATGTATATATGCAATGCGAGATATTGGCGAGCTTCAGATCCAACAACTTAAAAATGCAAAAAACGAGTTTATATCAGCCGTTAACAGGATTATGGAAAGTCTTGGAAGTCTGACAAACCGTGTCTTAGAAATGTCAGAAGAGGTAGCAAAACTAAACAGTGTTGCCGACGGAGGCAGCTCTTCTTTTATGTCCGAACTTGGTCGTTCCATATCCACCATAACAGATTCTTTTAATAAAAATAAGGAATTGGATAATGAACTATCGGATGCTGTGCGTTCAGTATCCGACACAATCAGCGAGCTTTCTGTGTTTGTTAATGATATTGAAGAGATAGGGTCAGAAATTGAACTGATCGCAATAAACGCACAGATAAAGGCAGCACATGCAGGGGAAAAAGGCGCAGCGCTCAGCGTACTTGCCGAAGCCATAAGGACATTGTCGTACAACGCCAGAGGCCAGACATTGGCGATTACCGCAATATTGAAAGGTATCAGTGGCGCCGCACTGGAACTTGAGGGAGATGGCAGCGGCACAGATAGTGAAAACTACGGAAAAACAGAAGACATAACGGGTATTATGGGGGCACTGCATGTTTCGCTCGATCAAACAAATCAGAGCCTTCTCCTGTTGCTGCATAACCTTGAAGGTGAAACCGGAGATCTTTCGAACGCCATAGGGTTTTTAATTAACAGCGTAACCGCCCATACAAGGGCTGATGAAGTTATAAGCAGCATTGCCGGTGGCTTGCAAGAAATGGTTGCATATGCCAGGGAAACCCTGCCATACGATGGTGAAGGCGTGGAAATGGATTATGTAAAGCAGCTTGTAAGTAAGTACACTATGCATCAGGAGCGGCAAATACACAGGTCATATTTTGGCCAGGATGTACCCGGCGAGCCGGGCCTTTCGGAAAAAGTGGAGAAACATGGCGTAACAGCGGTCGATTCTAAGGATTTTGGAGACAACGTTGAGCTATTTTAACATGAGCTTCTTGCAAAAGTACCAAAAGTCGTCATTCCCGTGTTTTTTCCTGTCATTCCCGCGAAAGCGGGTGTCTTCACTTGCGCAAGCAACATCCAGAATTGGACTGGATGCCCCCGGCTTACAACCTGCCGGGGCAGGCTTATCGAGCCCGACATGACATTTGATATGTTTAATTGCCGGAGCAATAACAGGTGAACAGGCGGGCAGGACAAATGCTTATTGACGGGAGAGAAAAATGAGTAAGACAATCATGACCGTAGACGACTCGGCAAGCGTAAGGCAGATGGTAAGTTTTACGCTGAAAAAGGAAGGGTATGAGACCATAGAGGCGGTTGACGGCGCCGATGCCTTATCTAAACTGAACGGCAATACCGTTCATATGATCATCACAGACCTCAATATGCCGAATCTTGATGGCATAGGGCTGATAAAGGGCGCGCGGAGCAATCCGGCATTCAAGTTTATCCCCATTGTTATGCTTACTACCGAATCTCAGGAATCAAGAAAGCTGGAAGGCAAACAGGCAGGCGCTACGGGCTGGATAATCAAACCCTTCAAACCGGAACAATTAATTGCTGTAGTAAAGAAGGTGCTGGGATGACAAATACAGATACATATAGGGCCTCTTGCGTAGGCAAATGATAATGAGAGGAACATAATGGAAACGCAGCAGATGGTCACCATGTCCGGTAAGGACTTCTCCCGTCTCAAGGAATTTATATACACCCAGTGCGGGATCAATCTTACCGATATAAAACGAACTATGCTGGAGGCGCGCCTCCAGAAGAGGCTGAGGATACTCGGTCTCCCCTCCTTCTCCGTGTACTGTGATTACCTTTTTAGCCGACAGGGTATGGAGGAAGAGCTTATACAGATGATCGACGTGGTCACAACGAACAAGACAGATTTTTTCCGGGAGGCGGCCCATTTCGAGTACCTTACCCACTATGCCCTTCCGGAGTTGATGAGGGTTGAAAGATTTACCGTAAGGAGACCGCTTGCAGTATGGAGCGCAGGATGCTCCAGCGGGGAAGAATACCCTTTACAATCCTTGCAACAGATATCTCAACGAATGTGCTGGAAAAGGCAAAACTCGCCATCTACGAAGAAGAAAAGGTATTACCTGTCCCCCCTGAACTGAAGAGAAAATACCTCTTGAAGAGTAAAGACCCCCATAAAAAGGTCTACCGCATCGTCCAGGAGTTACGGGAGAGCGTCAGCTTCAGACGGCTGAACTTCATGGATGGCGACTTCGGGTTCCGTGAACACATGGATATCATCTTCTGCAGGAACGTGATTATCTACTTTGATAAACCGACACAGGAGAAACTCCTGAACAGGTTCTGTGACTACCTTTCCCCTGACGGGTATATCTTCATGGGACACTCGGAGACTGTTCTCGGTATGGACGTTCCCTTGGCCCAGGTAGCGTCTACGGTGTACAGGAGGTCTGCATGACCGCGATGAGCAAAAAGGAGAACCTGTGAACAAGATTAAAGTCCTCATCGTTGATGATTCGGCAGTAGTCCGTCAGACCATAAAGGACCTCCTCTCCTCGGACCCCCAGATAGAGGTCATAGGGGTTGCAGGAGACCCTTTTGTTGCTGTAGAGCGGATACGGGAGATGGTCCCTGATGTGATTACCCTCGATGTGGAGATGCCCCGCATGGACGGCATCACCTTCCTCCAGAAGCTCATGAGCCAGCACCCAATCCCGGTGGTCATGTGCTCATCGTTAACGGAGAACGGTTCAGAGACGACCTTCAAGGCATTGGAATACGGTGCGGTGGATATCATCCAGAAGCCCAAGTTAGGTGTAAAACAGTTCCTGGAGGAATCGAGGATCATCATCTGCGATGCAGTCAAGGCTGCGGCAAAGGCAAAGCCCCGCCATATCTCCACGAAGCCCTTCCATGTTGCCCCGAAGCTCACCGCAGATGCGGTTATCGCAAAACCCACCTCCCGCGCCATGGTGCAGACCACAGAGAAGATCGTCATAGTCGGGGCATCAACCGGTGGAACAGAGGCATTGCGGGAGTTCCTCATGGTGCTCCCCGAGGATGCACCGGGGATCGTCATTGTCCAGCACATGCCGGAGAACTTTACCCGCGCCTTTGCAAACAGACTTGACAGCCTCTGCAGGGTATCGGTGAAAGAGGCGGAGAACGATGATACGGTAATCAGGGGAAGGGCGCTTATTGCTCCGGGGAATAAGCACACCCTTCTGAAAAGAAGCGGTGCACGGTACTATGTGGAGGTAAAGGACGGACCTCTGGTCTCACGGCACCGCCCCTCCGTTGATGTCCTCTTCCGCTCCGCTGCACGGTATGCAGGGAAGAACGCCATAGGCGTCATCATGACCGGTATGGGTGATGACGGAGCCAAGGGGATGCTGGAGATGAAGGAGGCAGGCGCATACAATATTGCCCAGGATGAAGCCACCTGTGTTGTCTTCGGTATGCCGAAAGAGGCAATAAAGATAAATGCCGTGGATAAGGTGGTGCCGCTTGAAGAGATCGCACGGCTTGTTGTGAATTACGGGTAAAGGAGAAAGGAGCGGAATGCGGATTGCGGAATGTTTCGATTGCGGATTGCGGAATGCGGAATGAAAACCCAGATTGTATTTTTCCGAAATCCGAAATCCGAAATCCGAAATGAGAGAGCGGATTGTATTTTTCCGAAATCCGAAATCCGAAATCCGAAATCCGAAATGGGAAGGCTGTGAAAGGCGAAAGGGACGGGAGTGACGACTTTTGGTACTTTTGCAAGAGGATCCTATTTTAAAGAAAATCGTTTTTTCATTAATAAATATTTAGTGTAATCATCCCATAGACACGGATTGGTGAGTGTCACTTTGTTTATTTGAGCGCCGTATTTCCTGAATTCCTTCTTTTTTGTATTTTTAAAATAGTCTGAAGCCCAGCGGATCGTCACTGCAAATGTAGAGACCTCTTCTCCTGTTTGGAACATAAGCGTTGCAATATCTCCTACTTCCATAGCATTTCTATCTTTAGGAAACTCATACAAAAGACCGGCTTTACTGATATTTAATATTTTAATCTTTTCCTTGAAATCTGAATTCTTGATAAAAAACCGACTATACTTTTCTTTTTGAACGTCACAACGCGTACCGATCCTATTTTCGTTCATATGCTGGTCTCCTTTTTAGAATTTATGTTGGTTATTCACCGGCTGCATACTTTTGTATCGTATTTATAAATGTTATCGCACAATGGATGAAAACATTAACGACAAATATTGTTCGGTGAGGATGGATGCCTTATCCGGAAAGGGCAATGCGAAACCCATAGAAGTCACTCCGGTAGCCCGGATCACACCAGAGCCGGAACGCTACGCGGACGAACCGCGGTCTGTCGAACCAGCAACCGCCACGCAGGACTCGTTGATCGCCAGAAGAGGGACCCAGGGGGTTGTCTTCAGGACTGTTTTCGTAATAGCTTTCATCATACCAGTCCTGGCACCATTCCCAGACATTACCGGACATATCATAGAGGTTGAGGGAGTTAGGTTTTTTCTGGCCTACCGGATGGGTTGTCCCGACCGCGATACTAATGTTGTACCAACCATAGTCATCGAGTTTATCGCTTGTCCCTGCATACCTTTCCCTCCTTCCTCCACTCCGGGCTGCATACTCCCATTCTGCCTCAGTGGGAAGGCGGTAGGATTTGCCAGTCTTCCGGTTGAGTTTCTGAATGAATTCCCGGGCATTGTACCAGGAGATGTTTTCTACGGGATAGTTATCTCCTTTCCTGACGTGTGAGGGGTTATTTCCCATGATGGTCTCCCACTGCCCCTGGGTAATTTCATATTTCCCCATGTAAAAGTCGTTGATAGTAACACTGTGAACGGGTTTTTCGTTATCATCCCCATCCCCGAAGGTGTCGCCCATATCGAAGGCGTCCCCCTTGACCAAAACGACTTCAATGGCAGGGTCGGGGTCGGGGGCGGTATACTGTACCTCAGCATTCCTGAGCACCTGGTATGCCCGGTTGATCTCTTGCATCCTCTCTGTTGCCTTTTGCTGCAACCGAGGGTCATCTGAAAATCGATCCGGATGCCATACACATGCCAGGTCCCTATAAGCCTGCTTGATTTGTTCAGGAGAAACGTTCCGCTCTAAACCAAGGATTTTAAAACAATGCGGTAAATTGTTCATGTTAAAGTCCCAGGCTCACCCTTGAAAGGTTGAAATAAGTCAATGCCAAAAGTTGAGGATTTCAGATTATATGTACCACTGAATTTTATTCGCTGAACTTGATGTGCGATTACTTTATCAATTCCTGTGCTTTCACTAAGGCCTGTTGAATGGATTCCCTGGTTGGCGGTTTCTTAACAACCGTTAAGGCCCCGAGGGACATCATTTCTGCGAGTAATTCCGGATTAGTCTCTGACGAACATATGATGACAACAGCACCGGGATCAACTTTCTTAATCTCCCTGAGGCATTCCACACCGCTCATGTTGGGCATGTTGATATCCATGAATGTCGCATCAGGGCGTATATTCCTGAAAGTCTCCAAGCCTTGGACTCCGTCTTCAACCTCATAGAAGTCAAAATCCTCTGCCCTTGTAATACAGCTTTTCAGTATTCGACGTGCTACAGGAGAGTCATCAACGATTAAGATTTTCTTTATCATGGTATGCAATATGATAACCTGCCTGAATGGGATTCGTCAATATTAAAATAATATACTATCTTTCTTTGGTCTTAGCCCCACAGTTCCGGTTTGGCGTACTGTTTCGCTGCCTCCCGTCTGCATTCTCATTTCGGATTTCGGATTTCGGATTTCGGATTTCGGATGTCGGATTGGGGATGTCGGATGTCGGATAGTGAATAGTGATTCGTATCTCCTATTGCCTGCCTTCCTGCCTTCAACCTTCCCTCCCATTTCGGATATCGGATTTCGGAAAAATACAATCCGGGTTTTCATTCCGCAATCCGCAATCGATATGTTCCGCAATCCGCATTCCGTCCCTGTCTCCTTTCACAGATGATTGGATGTTTGGATGATTAGAAGTTTAGCTAACCTTCTAACCCTCTAACCTTCTAACCCTCTAACCCTCTAACCCTCTAACCCTCTAACCCTCTAACCCTCTAACCCTCTAACCCTCTAACCCTCTAACCCTCTGTTTTTCCTGCCTTTCCCCTGAACCATTTCTTTGTTTCTACGGTACGTACCTCGAAATGTTTCATGCTTAAATCCTTTATGGTTTTTTTAAAACCTCATCGTGATTACCAACAACCCTCAATGTAATAACATCATTACGGATCGTGAAGGTAAACCGGTAATGATAATCCACCCTTGCTTCAAATATATCTTTAGTGCCGCCCACTTTCTTGGTATGCAGAGAGGGGTGCAACATATCCCGTATAAGAAGCCTTATTGCCTTTTCAGTCTTTTCCTGTAAATGTTCGGGCAATTTAGTAAACCGTTTTTCAAAGATGCGAGTTCGCTTTATCTTCACGATGATTTTTTCATATCTGTAAAGAACTCATCCATTTCATCAGCAGAATATTCCCTCGAAACCCTTCCCGTTTTAATATCGTTTTCAGCTTCTTTTTCAAGTTTTTGCCATTGTGAAGAATAAAAGTAGAGCTGATCAGGGTCGATCTTGTTCAAAATTCTCTTATGCTTGACAAAATAGACATACTCCAGGACCTCTTTAATATTCACAATGGGTAAATTGTCAATCTCCTTCATTATTTTATCTTTATATTCTACTTTTGCATTCTGCATGTTTCCCTCCATACAAAATTATGAACCATTACAATAAATTTAATTATACAACAAAAACCCATAGATAAATATTCAATTCAAAATTGTATTGATTCCCAGTTACCCGCGCAGGTTGTAAGCCGGGGGCATCCAGGGATTTTAAGATTCTTTCTGGACTCCCGTTTTCACGGGAGTGACAGTTTGTTCACCTTTCACCATTCACCATTCACAGATGATTAGATGTTTGGATGATTGGAAGTTTAGCTAACCTTCTAACCCTCTAACCTTCTGTTTTTCCTGCCTTTCACCTTCCCATTTCGGATTTCGGATTTCGGATTTCGGAAAAATACAATCCGCTCTCTCATTTCGGATTTCGGATTTCGGATTTCGGAAAAATACAATCAGCAATCCGCAATCCGCAATCCGCAATCCGCAATCGATATGTTCCGCAATCCGCAATCCGCATTCCGCAATCAATATGTTCCACATTCTCATTTCGGATTTCGG
>JAPLKD010000072.1 GCA_026388245.1 Pseudomonadota bacterium
GCATTAATGAGTGGTTTCATCGCCCATCCCCCAAGAAAAGATTACAGGAATTTCCTGATTCTGTCCTCCATTTCTTCAAAACTAAAGAGCCTCTTAAAGTCAATAAGCCCGGCGAGGGCCCGGGAGTATGCCCGTACACCCGTCTCTTCAAGGATGGAGACGGGATTCAGTCCGCCGATTACAATGGCCCCTATCCTGCCTTCACTCACAGGAATGTCAAGGAGACTCTGGCCCGGCATGCCCACTCTTAGAAGCCCTCCGAGCCCTATCCTGTCCAGCATCCCGGCAAGATGTATAACAGTATTCCTGCTCTCTGCGGGAAATTCCCTGAAACTTGCCCCTATCTTGCCGTTACCCGTTCTGATGGCACCCATATAATCAGTCATCCCGCTCCGTATGAATACTTCAAGCGGGTCTATGCTTGTCCCGTCATACATGATGATCTCGACAAATCTGACCGGTTTTTTGTCCCTGAGTTCCAGAAGGCCACCAAAGCGTGAAACAGTAGGAATGCCGTGTTTTAATAATACACCATTAAGGGTAATTGAGCATACAGTGCCTATACCTATCATTTTTTCCGGTACATTGATGTGCCCCAGGGATTCCCCGGGTTCCAGGAAGGTCATCAGGCGGCCCATGGCATACCCGTCTGCATAAACTTTAATAATATCAGGGATGTTTTTTGCAAACTGGCCTGGCTCCACCAGGGTTACGTTAATAACAACCGTGCCTGAGATTGTATTCAGGTCAAAATTCATCTGGTATGTCATCTGGTCAATTTTTGCCGATAAAAAGCCAACTCTTTCGATAATTTTTGAGGATTCCAACTCTGTTAAACCAAATTGCGTTATCTGGTGTCCCCTTTTCCCATTGCTTATGGTAAGTCCATCCCGGTCCAGTTGCTGAAGATACAACCGAACCGTCCTCTCGCTCATCTCGTGGCCAAGCGCTGACAGTTCATCGGCTATCCTCGGGCTGGAAAGGGAGGATTCCGTGTTCTTTAAAACGTTTAACAGTAACAACTCTTTCCGTTTCTTTCTATCAATCATGTTTCGTAGTCCTTTCGATACTGCATGTAATGTAACGGCAAATCATATTATACTGTATGGCAATATTGCCGCTAACTATAGTATAATAAAACATATTAAATATGGCAACATAAATTAATATATTCTTTAAAAGCAATATATACTTGACAATAAATATTATTTTTGATAAATAAAATAAAGATAACGAATTAATTATATGGCAATGTAATGCCGTTGGAGTGGCAATATGTTACCGAATAGAAAAAATCAGGAGGAGACACATGATTGAATGGCCAAAATCAAATGATGCGATTGGGACGGTTAATCGGGGCAATCCGGCAGAATCGGGATTATGTACATTATGCCGCGCTGACTGCAAGGGAAGATGCGAAACCTGGATTTCCAGCTTGAAGGGAAGGAAGGTCCTTTACCCGAGAGATTTTGGATATGTTACTGCAGGGAGTGCAAACACATGTCACATTGGTGTTTCGTATAACTCGTTGAGGGTTCAGGGATACAATTATGGCGCATACGGTCTGCCGAACGGACTATCAAGTTCCGCAGATGACTGCATTTTTCCTAACGTAAGTCTGGAAACAGAATTTGGAAACGAAGAGAAAACAAAATGCCGGATTCCAATTATGACGGGTGCATTAGGCTCAACCTTTATTGCAGCGAAGTACTGGGATTCTTTTGCCATTGGTGCAGCCCTTGTAGGAATACCCATCGTTATCGGCGAAAACGTCGTAGGTATCGATAGAGAGGCCGTAATAAAAAATGGCAAAATCGAAAAGGCACCTGAATTAGACAGGAGAATTGACACATACCTCAAATATTTCGACGGATACGGGGCAATTATTGTCCAGATGAACGTGGAAGACACAAGAAACGGTGTTGCAGAATACGTTATCAACAAGTATGGCGAAAAAGTAATTATTGAGCTTAAATGGGGCCAGGGGGCCAAGGATATCGGCGGCGAGATACAGGTTGACAGTCTCGGTTATGCCCTCTTTCTGAAAGACAGAGGATACGTTGTTGACCCTGATCCGACAAGACCGGAAGTCCAGAAGGCCTTTGAGCATGGCGCTGTTAAAACCTTTGCACGGCACAGCAGGCTCGGATATACAGACCTTTCTTCACCTGACAAAGTTCAGGAAAATTTTATGCAGTCCGTTGAGTACCTCAGGAAGATAGGATTCAAGAGAATCTCATTAAAGACAGGTTCTTATGGTATGGAAGCCCTTGCCATGGCGATAAAGTTTGCAACCGATGCAGGGCTTGACCTCCTTACAGTGGATGGTTCCGGTGGAGGCACCGGAATGAGTCCGTGGAATATGATGGAGAGCTGGGGTGTACCTTCAATCCTCCTCCACTCAAAGACATATGAATACGCATCAATGCTCGCAGCAAGAGGTGAAAAGGTTGTTGATATTGCCTTTGCCGGCGGCCTCGCACGGGAAGATCATATATTTAAGGCACTTGCCATCGGTGCACCGTTTACGAAGCTTATTTGCATGGGAAGAGGCGCAATGATACCGGGATTCGTGGGCTCGAATATCGAAGGCGTACTGAAACCGGACCGGAAAAAGGAAGTGAACGGTAACTGGGATGATCTTGCCCAGGCCGTAAAGGAACTCGGCTCGACCCCTGAAGAGATATTCGCCGGTTACTATGATGTTCAGAAAAGGGTAGGGGAAGAGGGAATGAAAGATATTCCCTTTGGCGCAATTGCCATGTGGACACTTGCCGATAAACTTGCTGCAGGGCTTCAGCAGTTAATGGCCGGTGCACGCAAATTCTGCCTTCCTGAAATTTCCCGTAATGATGTCTTCTCCGGAAACAGGGAAACCGAAAAAGAAACAAAGATTCCATTCATAACCGATGTTATGGATGAAAGCGCCAAAAGAATCCTCAATACAGATTACAAGGTTTTTGCGAAAAAGGCAGGTGTCCGCTCATAACACATATTTCACCCGGGGTCTACTGCGGTAGACCCCATTAAACTATTTCCCAAACAAATGGGCCTCTTGCAAAACTTGTATATCCTTTAATTTTGTCATTCCCGTGAAACAGGGAGTATCCCTTCCGTACGGTTTAATCCCGACAGCGGAGGGACAATTGCCATCCGAATCTCATCAGGGGTTTTTAAAAGAGAAAGTGTGCGAGACAGCGTCCGTATTGACTTTACGACAATTCAGATAATTGCCGAAACCGTTTCTATTTAAAACCTGAAAGTATCGTATGCTAATTTTATAATCAGCCCTGAAACCACGATAAGAAAAAATACCCTTACAAAACGGCTCCCCTTTAAGATTGCAAGTCTCGTCCCCACAAGGGACCCGAGTATGTTGCATACCGCCATCGGTAAGGCAATTTTATAGAGAATATTGTCAGTAAAAGCGAAATAGAGCACGGCAGAGAGATTTGTTGCAAAATTTATGACCTTTGAGGATGCAGAGGCAGAGAGGAAATTAAATCCAAAGATGCTTATAAAGACAAAAATGAGAAAACTACCTGTCCCGGGACCAAAAAACCCGTCATAAAAGCCGATTACCGTACCGGTAATAATGCTGAAAAAAAATTGCCCTCCATGGCCCAGTTTTGGAATATGCACCGTGCCGAAGTCCTTTCTGATGAAAGTATAGGTTGCAATTGCAACAAGCAGGAAAAGGATGACCGGCCGCATAATGCCCGGGTTTAACATGCTTACGGTTCTTGCCCCCAGAAATGAAAATATGAGTGCTACAATTGTGGCCGGGAGCGTTGCCTTCCAGCTTATATCCACGTGCATTGCATACTGGAGAGAGGCAATTGATGTACCGGCAATCGAGGAGAGCTTGTTTGTTCCCAGAAGGAGCGCCACAGGGAAATTGGGAAGAACAATAAAGAGGGCGGGAAGCTGGATAAGACCGCCTCCCCCTGCCACAGAATCAATCAATCCGGCAAGGAACGAAAATCCACAAAGTAATGTTATTTCAAGCATAATGCCCTTTCAATATCCAGCATTTAGCTGATAGTTCATAGCTGACAGGAAAACCTACATTTATATGATTCCTGCTGTATAGAGACCTGAAATGATATTGATACCCATCATTATAATAACTGTCCTTCCTGACCAGCGATGGATAGGCCTTGTTTTTGATGCCATCCCGTGTATTTTTATCTGTATTAACCCCATCGCAGGCGTAATCAGGGACAGCACAACAATGAGCATACCGAAGTAGGCATGGGCCACGTTAAAATGCCCGGCACTGATAAGGGAAAGGTGGATGGATTCAAAACAAACACCTGTCAACACACAGCATGCGCCTGAAATGCCGAGAATCCTGTGTAATTTCAGCCACCATATTTTTCTCTTCAGAAATCGTGCTGTAATGAAACCGGCTGCCATGAAGATGAAACCGGCTGCCATGAAAGATGCATGAACATATGTCAGTAACAATTCAATACCCCCCTGAAGGGCTTAGTCTTTCCTTCCGAAAGACACGAAGGCATTCAAATGTGCAAATTGCGGCAAGGCATCCGTGCACCCGGAACTTTTATACGAACCGGAGAGGATGCCCGAGCCATAGACTGTCATGATTTTTTAAAAGATCATCTGCTTGAAGTTGAAGTTGTAAGCGTCCTCGTCGAGAAATTCTTCGTAACTAACCTCTTTGGCAACCATGCTGCTCCCGCATTCAGGGCAGAAAATATTCAACTTCTCTCCGGAAAGGAACATGAACCCACACATATTGCATATATATTCGTCAGGTAATCTCACCTTTTTTCCTCCTCTTTTCAGTGCAGTCAGGGTTTTCCTTACAAAGGGTGTGTATAATACACCGCGTTCTATATTGACAATAATCGTTTGGATGCGGACAGGGTTTTTTATTGATATCTATACGCTCTTTATATTTTTCGCAAAAAAATGTTATTACATCCAATGTTTATTTCGAAATCATTATATGCTTGGTTTGGCAGAAAGTCAACAACGCATATCATGCTGACATTACTCAAAAAATTTGCCGAGGATTACACTGAAATTTTTATGAATAGCCTTTTCTCCTCTTACGATTTCACCATGTCCGGGCATGAGGTGTTCAAATTTTCAAATCAGTTACATTTATATCAGTTTTGTTTGCAATCCGTTTCTCTATCTGTCCATTATGCAGCTCAATTGCTATCGTGGGGGATTCGTTTTTTCCGTAGTATCCGATTATATTCGCTGTAATACCAATAGTTTCATCGTTAAGTATTCCTTTTAGAAGACCGAAAGGCCCTTTGAAGCCTACAGGGTAACATAGCACATATGGTGATTGCCGCTGAGATTCCAGTTTTTCATTCTCACCCTCATTTCTTCCGATTATCAGTTTAGTCTCTGCCCCCAACCTGAAATGTCTGCCAACGCTGAGAAGTTCAACATCCTGCATGGTAAATGCTTTATCATGCAATAAAAGGTCGCGCAACTTATGAGAAAAAATGGGGTCTGTAAGCAGGCATCCGCCGCCGGGGCATCCGTATTCTTTGAGTTTGAATTGATCTGCAAGCCGGTACTGCATCTCTCTTGACCTGCCGACAATATCCAGAAGTTTTGACCTGTCTACGGTGTTTTCCGTCTCGGGGATGGAAGGCGAGAAATGCATGGCAGAAAGAGGTCTTACTATGAGACCTGTGAGTCCGCTTTCCTTCTCTATAATGTTGATCGTGTCCCTCCGCTGTGACATGGGCCTCTGCCCGAGGACTTCCCCTGTAATGACAAAGCTTGCACCTTCGCTGGCCATGACCTCTTTAGTTTTTCTGAGCATGAATATCCTGCAATCGATACAGGGATTCATATTTTTACCGTAGCCATGTTCCGGCGCCTTTACAACATCGAGATATTCCGGCCCTTTATACATGAGGATCAACCTGATCCCCAGTTCCTGAGCTGTCCTCTCTGCCTGCAACCCCCCCTCCTTTTCCCTTTTGCTGCTGAAGGGAGAGGTAAAATGAAGCGCAACAACCTCTATCCCCTGGTCAATAATGAGCTTTGTTGCAAGGGTACTGTCGAGACCGCCGGATAATAGTGAAATTGCCTTTTTGTTCATAATATTTTCCACTCAAATGAATACCAGTACTGATGATTTCAGTTAGATTAAGAAGGTAAGAAGTTGAGCGGGTAAGATTTTATCTCCCAGCTTCCCAGCTTCTCAACCCCGCACCTTCCGGTTTTCACACAATCTCCGGCACATTCTCCTCCAGTGTATTCAGGCTGATTCCTGAATCCACACCTGGAAGTGGTGTTACGGGGTTTGTAAGGAGAAATGCCTTGGAATGTATCCAGTCTTTGAGGATAGTTGCAATCTCCCGTGCCTTCGAGTAACTCGATATGGGGTAAGTGGGAACTTCTGTGCCGTTTATTGTAACCTTGCCCGATTTCAACTGGGCGTAATTAACTTCGCAAATGCTTTTTGGCACCCTGTTCGGGTAATCGTTTCCGTAATCAACAACCTGCGCCCAGAAATCTTCATCGCTCCTTGATGTAAAGTAGGCCATTTCTTCATCGAGAACGGGTATGGGTATGCCGAGACCCACAAACATCGTTACACCATAACCGACAAAGCTTGCCCCTTTGAGATAATCACCACTCATCTTCTTGGCATCCCCTATAACGGCAATTGTGCCAGCACCAGCCCTGGGGAGACCATCCGGGCTCCGGAGCGCATCAGGGTTATGCTGTGTTCCGTTCCATGCCACATACCCTACACCACCTCCGAGGAATATCCTCGTACCGATGCCGATAGTTCTGTATTTCGGGTCTTTCAGGAGGGGGGAAAGTTGACCGGCGCTGCAGTAATTTGCACTAAGCATGTGTGGTCTGACTATTCCCATATAGGTGTAAATAATCTTTTTTGAAAGATTCACTGCCACATTGTAGTTCTGGTAAGCGTTTCTTGGATTGTAAAGGTATGCCTCGTTAACGGTGTCTTTATTAATATAGGTCTCTATATGCTTTCTCGGATAACAGTCGGTCCCGTAGGCTGTTGCTGCAAGCCGTATGTTTTTCCCATTCACAAATTCCTCTATCACATGGGCGCCGCCGTATTTAAAGGCCCCCGGATACACCATATTCCTTGGATCATCGTCTGGAATTGCTGTGGCTCCTAAATATATGTCTACAGCGGCAATTCCGGTATATGCCGGCACATCGTTGAGAAGGCATTTGCCCCCGCCGATCTTTATTCTTGGCTTAGAGTGACCAACATTCATAAACATACCGCTGCTGCACATAGGGCCAAAGGTCCCTGTTGTTACAACATCCACATACTCAGCGGCCTTTTTCGTACCCTTATCTTTTGTTATCTCCACCATCTCTTCGGCAGTTACAACAACAGCTTTTCCGTTTTTTATCTTTTCGTTTATCTCATCAATTGTTTTCAATGCAACCTCCTTTCGCCTGTAAATTATACACTAAAACAGGCATCTTTTTAAACCTTTTCAGGGTAATTCAGGTCAGTGTGACATTGAATTTGATTTCTGCTTCGGATTTTCTTCCGTAGATGGGTACTATAGTGCCACCTGTGTCTGATGATAACCTTTTCAAACCTTCTATGATGAGGGCCTCACCGGAAACCCTCGTAAAGCGGTCTTTTATAAAAGTTACCCCACCATCCATGCCGGACAGAGCATCTTCACAGAGATGGACACCTGTCCCGAAGCATATGCACGGGGTTTTAACGATTCCCCTGATATCTCCAGGTTTTACAGCCATGTACCCTTCAAGCCTTTCAATTTCACCATGAGATACGTAATAGAGCGAGTAGAAGACCTCGCCCTTTTTCGCATCTATCAATGGACAGAGGAAGTGTCCCTCCATGAATGCAAAGGGCGATGCGAGCACATCGAGGGTCGGTATCCCTATAAGCGGGATATTTTTACCGGAAGAAATGCCTTTGCAGAATGCAAGGGCTACCCTTATGCCTGTAAAAGAGCCCGGGCCAAGCGTGACCACCATGGAATGAACATCATCAATTGTGTAGCCGTTAGCAGATAGCAGATGGGACACTTCCACGGGAATAATACCGGAAGGTACCCGCTTGTTCCCGATGTTTCTCTCCTCAATGAGTTTATCCCCTTCGGAGATGGCGATGTTCAGAAAGTCCAGGGAATTATCGATGCCAAGAATAACCCTATTTTCCACCGATCAACCTATCAAACTGGAACAAACGATCAAGGTCGTTGTAAAAGGCGAAGACCATAAGAAGGACCAAAAGTACCATGCCAACCTTCTGTGCAATATCTATGGCCCGGTGGGAAACCTTCCTGCGGGTGATGACCTCGATGAGGTTGAAGATAATATGGCCCCCATCCAGGATAGGGATGGGCAAGAGGTTGATAACGCCGAGATTTATGCTGATTAAGGCAACGAAGGAAACAAAAGTGCTTTTTCCCTCTTGCGCTCGTTTGCTCGCTTCTTTAAAAATTAGTATGGGACCACCAATATTCTTTGGTGAGATGGTGCCCTCTATGAGCTTTATAATCCCCAGAACGGTTAACTTTGTTAAATTGTAGGTTTGATAAAACCCCATAGATATAGCACTGGTAAGCGTACCTTTTTGTTCCACAAATTCTGGGGCAATCCCTATTACCTTTCTCCTTATGGTCTCTCCAAAGATGTTCTTCTCTTCCTTAATGAGTGGAGTTATCCATATGTGCTTCAAAGCACCCTCTCTCATCAGAGTGATTTCCACAGACTCATTTCCAGCCTTTGAAATTGATTGGGCAATATCCTCCCACTTCTTCATATCTTTCCCGTCTATATTTATGATCACATCACCTTTTTGAATGCCCTGTGTGTATGCCGGATATCCTTTCTCAACATCACTGACTTTTGTGCTGGGAACCGTATATCCGCTCAGGAATACGAAGCAAAAAAGAACGAAGGCGAAAAGAATATTGAACAGGGGGCCGGTAAAAACGATAAGCATTCGTATATAAGGCGGTTTATTTGAATACGACCTGTTGATTTCCTCTTCTTTGACCTCATCGTCAGGAGATTCACCGAGCATCTTTACATATCCCCCGAGAGGAATAGCTGATATGGCATATTCGGTCTCACCTTTTTTAAAACTCAAAAGTTTTTTCCCGAATCCGAGGGAAAAGGCCAATACCTTTACATTTGCAAGCCGTGCAACAAGGTAATGGCCCAACTCATGAACCAGAATGAGGAGGCTCAAAGCAATAAATCCGTAAATTACGTTCATGACAACACTAGGCATATGACTCCTTTAACATTTCTTCTGTATATCTTTTAGCCCATTCATGGATTTCCCAGACAGTCCCGATGTCTTCAATAACAGAAAACCCTTCATGGCGCTCTAACGTCTTCTCGATAAAGAAAGGAATATCCGTAAACTTTATCTTCCCTTCTATGAAGGCATCTGAAGCGACCTCATTTGATGCGTTTAGCACTACCTGCGCCCCGTCTCCGGCATGGAGGGCATTGAAGGCGAGTTTCAGAGCGGGGAACTTATTTGTATCGGGAAGATAGAAACTTAATTTCTGCAATTCTTCCAATTTCAATTGAGCAAAGGGCAGGGGCTGTACCATTCCCTGGTTTATGGCAAAAGAGATGGGTATCTTCATATCAGGGGAAGCCATATACACAAAAAAGGCGCCATCTACCAGCTCAACCATCCCGTGGACTATGCTTTCAGGGTGAATGAGCACCTTTATCCTTTCAGGCTCTATGTTAAAGAGCCATCGTGCCTCGATTACCTCAAGGCCCTTGTTCATCATTGTTGCAGAGTCCAGGGTAACCTTCCTCCCCATCTTCCAGGTTGGGTGGTCGAGGGCTTCCTCCGGTTTCACAAGGTGTAATGCCTCCTTCATGTACTTTCTGAAGGGACCGCCAGAGGCGGTTATTGTAATATTTTTTATTTTAGCCGGTCCGACATTTTTCAGTAACTGAAAAATCGCAGAGTGCTCACTGTCTACCGGGAAAAGCTTCGATTCATACTTATCCAGCAATCTTGACACGATCCTTCCTGCCATAACAAGGCTTTCTTTGTTTGCAAGGGCAAGTATCTTATTTAATTTTAATGTCTCAATTGTAGGCTCAAGACCGGCACTTCCCGGCAGCGCATTGACTACAATTTCCCCATCCATACGCACCATCTCTTTTATACCTTCAATACCGGTGAGGAGCCGTGTTTTATCAAAATGAACCTTACCCCTCATATGCCCATCATATACACAGACATATTTCGGTTTAAACTTACCGATCTGTTTGTTCAGAAGCTCTACATTCCCCTTGCAGGCAAGGCCCACCACTTCGAAGGCATCATTCTGGTTTTCGATTACTTCCAGTGTTGCCTTCCCGATGGAACCGGTAGAACCCAAAACTGTTATCTTTTTTCTCATATTTTTACGCCTGTTAGGTAATGGTACAAAAATGGCGCCGTAAATATAAAACTATCCATTCTATCAAGAATGCCCCCGTGGCCGGGGATAAGACGAGAGGAGTCCTTTGTTGCGCAGACCCTTTTCCCGACAGATTCAAGTATGTCACCCATCTGTGCAAGGATACCGATTGTGGCGCCGACAATGACTGTTTCCAATATTCCCATGCCAAGGGGTTTTCCTGAAAGCACAATAACGACTGTGCTGCCCGCCATGGCGCCTAACAAACCTTCATAGGTTTTTTTCGGGCTTATATACGGCACAAGTTTCCTCTTCCCGAATCTTTTTCCAAAGAGGTATGCGCAGGTGTCACTTGCCCACATGGTCAGAAGAAGTATAAAAGGGAATGAGCAACCTGTTTCCTTCAGCAAAGAGAGATAATAAAGGGGTATAATAACAAAAATCTCGCAGAGGAATATGACATATATCCCTTTCAAAATATCTTCATTGATTCCCTCTTTTTTACTTTCGTCCCTCAAAATTTTATATCCCATAAAGATGAATGGCGCAAAAAGGAGACAACCTGTATAGGCAAAAAACGATTTGTAATACAACGGGATGATACACAAAATTGCGAGAAGGAGAAGCAAGTATCTTTCCCTGACACCTGACATGGTAATCAACTCAAGCAAGGCAATGATCGAAACGAGCACGAGCAAGATAAAAAACCATTTTGCAGATAAAAAATAAAATAATGACGCAATAACAGGGGCAAGGCACAGAGAAGCAACTACCCTTTTTTTAAGCTCTCCCACTTAAGTTTTCCTTCACGCTCCCGAATCGTCTTTCTCTTTTCATATATTCCCTTAATGCTTCCATATAGGCATCTTCCCTGAAATCAGGCCAAAGCGTATCCGTCACATATATCTCGGTATATGCAATCTGCCAGAGTAAAAAGTTGCTTACCCTCATTTCCCCGCTTGTCCGTATGAGCAAATCGGGGTCCGGTATGTCTCTGGTATAGAGATAACTTTGAAAAACCTTTTCATCAATGTGCGTTATATCCCCCTTATCCATGTCCTTCAGAAGCAGCCTCACTGCGTTCAGGATCTCCTCCCTGCCACTGTAACTCAACGCGATGTTGAGAGAGAGGGTTTTATTCCCTGCTGTTTTTTGCATCGCAGCATTTAACTGATGCTGTAATTTTTTGGGGAAATCCTTAATATCGCCTACCACACGAAACCGTATATCCTCATCCATCATCAACGGCAACTCATTCTCAAGGAAAATCCCCAGAAGTTCAAGGAGCCTCTTTACCTCTGCCCTTGGCCTTGACCAGTTTTCCTTTGAAAATGCATAGAGCGTGAGATAGGGGATACGTAACTCCCTTGTTATAGTGACAATGTTCCGCACAGACTCAAGACCCTGCACATGCCCTTCAACCCGAGGAAGATTCCTCGTTTTTGCCCATCTTCCATTTCCATCCATTATAATTGCAACATGTGCGGGGAGTTTAGATTGTTCGAGTTTAGACATGGAAGGTCAGATCTCCAGGATTTCCTTTTCCTTGTCAGTGTATATCTTTTCTGCCATCTGGATATACCTGTCCGTCAATTTCTGGACATCTTCCTGGCCTTTGTGCAAGTCGTCCTTTGAGAGGAGCTTATCCTTTTCCATCTTTTTTAGTTTTTCGTTCATGTCCCTTCTGACATTCCGCATGGACACCTTTATGTTTTCGAGCATTTTGCTCCCCAACTTCGTAAGTTCCCTCCTTCTTTCCTCGGTGAGCTTTGGAAAGACGAGCCTGATTACTTTTCCATCAGACATGGGGTTCACACCGAGGTCCGATTTCTGGATGGCCTTCTCAATTTCACCTATCACGGCATTATCCCAGGGTTGAATGGTAATGGTTCTGCTGTCTAATACCCCTATCGTGGCAACCTGATTCAATGGAGTGGGCTGGTTATAGTACGTAACCTTTATATCTTCGAGGAGTGAAACAGATGCAATACCTGTTCTCAGCTTTGACAGGTCTTTCTGGAGCGTTACGGTTGTTTTTTTTAGTTTGTCTTCGAGTTCATCAACTATTTCGTTCTTCATGATACCCTGCCCCCTTCACAACAGTCCCGACACGTTCTCCCAGGACTGCCTTTTTCATGTTGTCTTTTTCTTTTATATTCAAAACAATGACAGGAAGATTGTTATCCATACAGAGGCTTATGGCAGTGCCATCCATAACTTTCAAACCTTTCTTCAGTACATCCATATAGGAAATTTCAGGGAAAAATATCGCATCATCACAGACCTCAGGGTCTTTGTCGTAGACTCCGTCCACCCTTGTTGCCTTTAAAAGCACATCAGCCTCTACCTCAAGGGCACGCAGAGCTGCAGCGGTATCTGTGGTAAAGAAGGGGTTTCCTGTCCCGCAGGCAAATATGACAACCCTGCCTTTTTCAAGGTGCTTGATGGCCTTTCTTTTCAGGAAAGGCTCTGCCACCTTTTCTATCTGGAGGGCGCTCTGGACCCTTGCAGGTATCCCGATCTTTTCAAGGGCATCCTGAATAACAAGGGCATTCATCAGCGTTGCGAGCATGCCCATGTAATCGCCCGTTACCCTGTCTATGCCCTGCTTTTCTGCTCTCATGCCCCTGTATATGTTCCCTCCGCCAATCACAATGGCAATCTCAACGCCAAGTTCCTTTACGTCCCTGATTTGAGACGCAATTTCCCTTACGATTTCCGGATCAATACCGTAGCCCTCTTTTCCCATGAGGACTTCGCCGCTTAATTTTAAAATGATTCTGTTGAATCTCATCTTATTCTTCAGCAGTTTCTCCAAGCTGGAAGCGTACAAAGCGCCTGATAATAACATTTTCACCGATTTTGACAACAAGACCCTCGAGAAGCCCTTTCACTGTTATATCAGGATTCTTGATAAAAGATTGCTCCATGAGACATACGTCCTGGTAAAATTTCTCCATTTTCCCTTCGGCAATCTTGTCGATTATCTTTTCCGGTTTGCCGGAATCAAGGGCCTGTCTCCGGTATAAATCCTTCTCTTTTGCCCTTATTTCCTCAGGGATATCCTCCCTTTTAACATAGAGCGGGCTCGCTGCGGTAACCTGCATGGCCACGTCCTTTGTGAATTCCTGAAAATCCTTTGAATTTGCGGCAAAATCGGTTTCACAGTTCACTTCTACCATGACACCCACCTTTCTGCCGGTATGTATGTACGATGCGATTACACCCTCGGATGCTGTCCTGCCAGACCTTTTCTGCAATTTTGCAAGGCCTTTTTCCCTCAGGTGCTCGATTGCCTTTTCCATGTCACCACTGGCGTGTTTTAATGCCTCTTTGCAATCCATCAGGCCAACGCCTGTTTTTTCTCTCAATTTCTTAACAAGTTCTGCAGATATATCCATCATTATCCTCCTAAACTAACGATCCTGCTAACGATCGAAAAATTCCTCGTACTTCTCTTCTTCAAGCAGACTTTCGTCTACAAAAGGTTTGGGCTCTTCGGCCGACTCGTCTTTGCTCTGGAATTCCTCAATATAGAGTGCTTTTCCTTCGAGGACGGCGTCTGCAATTTTCATGGTAATAAGTTTGATAGCCCTTATTGCATCATCATTGCCCGGTATGATGTAATCTATATCATCGGGGTCACAATTCGAATCCACAATACCTACAGTGGGGATGCCGAGTTTTCTGGCTTCCTTCACAGCAATGTACTCCTTCTTCGGGTCAACTATATAGATAGCGCCCGGCAAACGATCCATGCTCTTTATACCGCCGATGTTCCTTTCGAGTTTTGTAATTTCTTTGTCTATTCCAATAGCTTCCTTCTTGGGGAGCGCCTTGAAGATATCGCTGCCTTTCAGCTCTTCGTATTTCCGGAATCTATCGATTGTTTTTTCAATCGTCTGGAAGTTCGTCATTGTGCCACCAAGCCATCTGACATTCACGTAAAAGGCGCCGCACCTTTTTGCCTCTTCCCGGATACTCTCCTGGGCTTGTTTTTTGGTGCCCACAAACAGGATATATTCGTTCCGTGACGCAACTTCTCTTACGAAATTGTAAGCCTCTTTGAACATTTTCAATGTCCTTTGCAGGTCAATGATATATATGCCGTTCCGTGCACCGAAAATGTAAGGTTTCATCTTGGGATTCCACCTCTTTGTCTGGTGTCCGAAATGTACACCTGCTTCGAGTAATTGCTTGATTGTTAAATTAGACATCGATCCTCCTGGTTTTTTTAACTTCCGCCTTTCGCATTTCAGCAACAGACAGATTTTCTGCACCCTGCTGCCGATTGAAAGACGTGCGAATTAACTGCGTGGTTTAAATACCATATGATTTCAAATATTTCAAGAAAAAATGGAAGCTATTTCTTTTTCCGCTCAGTAACCCACTTATTGAGTTCATCGAAATAGACGTAGAAAACAGGCGTTACGTAGAGGGTCATAAGCTGGGAAAAGAGTAAACCACCCACTACAGCAAGACCCATGGGCTGACGCGCATCTCCGCCAGCGCCGACACCCAGCGCTATGGGCATGGAACCGAAGAGCGCTGCAAGGGTGGTCATCATGATGGGACGGAAACGGATAAGGCAGGCCTTGTGGATCGATTCAACAGGCTCCAGATTTTCTGTTCTTTCAACCTCCAGGGCAAAGTCGACCATCATAATGCCGTTTTTCTTCACGATACCGATTAGGAGAATGATGCCTACCATACCGTACATATCCAGTTCCCTCCCGAAGAGGAGCAAGGTAAGAATAGCGCCAAACCCTGCAAGCGGAAGGGCTGTTAATATTGTAATGGGGTGTATGAAGCTTTCATAGAGGATTCCCAGAATCATATAAAGTATAAGGATCGTTAAAGCGAGCAGGAAGCCCATACTCGCAAAAGACTTCTGAAATTCATCCGCTGACCCCTGAAAGTTGTAAAAAAGGCTTTGGGGGAGGTTTACATCCCTGGCAATCTTTTTCGTGCCTTCCACAGCATCACCGATGGAGAAGCCGGGTTTTAAATTAAAGGATACTGTTGCAGAAGAGAGCTGCCCTGTGTGGTTGACGCTTATGGGACCCGTTGTCTGCTCAAGACGTGCAATAGTACTCAAAGGCACGAGGGTCCCCCTGGCGTTAGGATTCACCGATTTCAGCACATTGGACTGAATGTAAAGGTAGGACAATGCATTGGGGTCTTCTTTGAATTGCGGCTGGACTTCAATGATGACATAATACTGGTTCAGGGGGGCGTATATGGTAGATACCTTTCGTGATGCATAGGCAGAGAAAAAGGTATCCTGAACCTGGCCAACGGTAAGGCCCAGGGCTGAAGCCTTGTCTCTGTCGACGTGGATAAAGGCCTTCGGGTTATTAAGCTTAACATCCGTATTAACGTCACTAAGGCCCGGGAGCGTTTTCATCCTTGCCTCAAAAATACCCGCATACTTGTACAGTTCGTCAAGTTCAGAACCCTGGAGCGTAAACTGGTACTGTGCAAGGGATGTGCCGGCCCCTATCTGGATCGGAGGAGGGTTCTGGGGAAAGGCAAATATCCCGGGGATACTGTTCAATTTCGGCCTGATATCGTCGATAATTTGGTCTACAGACCTTTTACGGTCTTCAACCTTTTTGATGTTTGCAAACATGATGCCCTGGCTGTAAGTACTCAACCCTGCTATAGAAATAAAATCCACAAGATCGGGCTCCTGTTGTACTACTTTATTGACAACCTCCTGGTGCCTGACCATATCATCGTAAGAGATCCTGTCGGCTGCCTGTATATACGACATAAAATAATTCTGATCCTGGGTCGGCAGAAAACCCTTTGGTATTTTCATGAACATAAACGCCGTTGCAATTAAAACAATTGCAGTGAAGGCAAGGGTCAGCAAGCGGTGGTGTAAAACCCATCTGAGGGTGCTGCCGTAAAATTTTATTCCGGCGTTGAGCACAGCCTCAGTTATCTCATAAAACTTCCCCTGTTTCTTTTCAGAAAAATCCTTCAAAAGGCGGCTGCACAACATTGGTGTAAGGGTTAAGGATATAAAACCTGAAAGCATTATTGCCATGACAATGCTGACGGCAAACTCACGGAAGAGCCTCCCTATGAGGCCGGGCATAAAAAGTATTGGAATAAACACGACCACAAGGGAAATTGTCATGGAAACAATGGTGAAACCTATCTCTTTTGAGCCTTTGAGCGACGCAGTCATCGGATCCTCGCCCATCTCCATGCGCCGAATAATATTCTCCAGCATAACGATAGCATCGTCCACGACGAGACCGACGGCAAGGACAAGGGCCATGAGGGAAAGATTATTCAGACTGTACCCTAATACATCCATTGCACAGAAGGTTGCAATGATCGAGAGGGGGATGGCAATGTTGGGTATGATTGTTGACTTAAAGGATCGCAGGAACAGAAAGATTATGATAAGGACGATAAAGATCGTGAGAAGAAGGGTAAACTGCACATCAACAATGGACTCGTGAATATACTCGGAGGCATCGTAAAGCATGTGCCACTCTACCGATTCAGGGATCATCGTCTTCAATCTTGGAATTACATCTTTTACGCCCTGTGATACCGCTACTGCATTGGCGCCGGGTTGTTTTTTAATGGCAAGAACAATGGCCCTCTGCGTCTTGTCTTTTGTCCCGTACCATGCGGCGAACTGTTTATCTTTTTCAACGCCGTCCAGGGCATCGCCGATGTCTTTTATCCTTACGGGGTTACCGTTCTGATATGCAACAATCATCTGACGGTACGGTTCTGCGCTCAGCAACTGGCCATTAGAATCAACGGTAAAGGACTGGAATTGGCCGTCCAGCGTACCACCCGGGAGATCCACATTGTTCTTCTTTATGGCATCCGCTACCTCGCCGAGCCCGATGCCCTTGTTTGCTATAAGCTTTGGATTGACCTGAACACGGACTGCATATTTCCGTCCATAAACAATGACCTGGGACACACCAAGCACTGTGGAGAAGTTTTGTGCGAGAAAGTTTTCGGCATAGTCGTTCAGCTTGTTTAACGGCATAGTATCCGATGTAAGGGCAATATAGATAATCGGCTGATCTGAAGGGTTCACTTTGTCATATGTCGGTGGAGACGGCATATTCTGCATCGGCAAATCGCCCTGGGCAGCATTGATTTTTGCATTCACGTCCTGGGCACAGTTGTCAATATTACGGTCGAGCGTGAACTGGAGAGTGATTTGTGTAATGCCCTGGTAACTCTGTGATGACATGGATGTAAGGCCGGCAATACTTGAAAATTGCTTTTCCAGGGGCTTTGCAACCGATGACGCCATGGTTTCCGGGCTTGCCCCGGGCATTGAAGCTGAAACCTGTATGGTAGGAAAATCCGTAGCAGGGAGATTATTGATCGGCAATGCCCTGTAGCTTATAATACCGAAAAAAAGTATGCCGAACATGACCAGAATGGTCATGACAGGGCGTTTGATCCATATTTCAGAAATGTTCAATACAACATCCTACGATAAGTTCATGATATATATTTGGTAGCCGCAGGCCTGTCCTGCGTAATTTCCTTCATTTTTTATTTGTTGGGCCGACTGGTTTCACAGGTGCGGCTGGCGCTGACTGGGCCAAAGAATCCCTTATTTCAACGGGAAAACCGTCTTTTAATTTCAAGTGCCCATCCGTCACAACCGTCTCACCTGCATTTACCCCTTTTGAAATTACAGCCTCATCACCGATAGTCCTCGAAACAGTAACAATTCTGTACTCTACCTTATTGTCCGGTTTTATAATAAAAACGTATTGTCCGGACTGACTTATCTGAACAGACTGGACTGGCACAACTACTGCGTTCGGCTCCTGAGCAAGTTCAAGCGCCACATTAACAAACTGCCCCGGCCAGAGCATTTTATCGGTATTTTGATAGACTCCTTTCAGCATGATCATCCCTGTGGCAGGGTCTATTGTATTGTCAATAAATGTAAGCGTCCCTTCCGGAATATTTTCTTTCATGTCCGGGATAATTGCCTTGACCTTAAGCGGGGCTTTGGCCATGAACCGTTTTATTTCAAGCAACTGTTTTTCGGGAACGGAAAACTTTACGTATATCGGGGTAATCTGGTTAAGCACGGCAAGTTTAGTGTCATTGTCTTTGATCATTGTGCCTATATTCACACCGTATGCCCCTGTACGGCCGGTATATGGCGCTCTGATATAGCAAAACTCAAGGTTGAGGCGTGCGTTATCAACATCCGCCCTGTCTGCCTTCACCATGGCCTCCTGTGTAGCAGCCATGGTCTGGTTATTTTCATAGTCAGTCCTTGAAGCAGCGCCTTTTTCAAAAAGATATGCATACCGTTTTGCCTGAGCTTCATTATATTTTAACTGGGCCGTGTCCTGGGCGAGTTTAGCCTCTGCAGTTTTAAGCTTTTCCTGGTAGGGACCCGGGTCGATAGTAAAGATGAGATCCCCCTTCCTCACGTCCTGACCTTCCTTGAAATGGATTTTCACGAGTTGTCCCACTATACGGGAATACACTGTAATACTGTTTAATGCCTCTACAGTGCCGATGGCCTCAATGATTACCGGCATTATTTTCTGGACTGCCTTTCCTGCAAGGACCGGTACCCCGTGCATTGCGGGCGGTGGCGGTTTCTTTTTTGTAAGGAAGAGATACCCGGCGATAACGAGAACAATAACAACTACGGCGATAATTGTTTTTTTGGTTTTCATCACTTATTCCCCATGGCCTTTTCTAAATTTGCCTGACTGACTTTATAATCATAGAGGGCGCTTATATTGGAAAGTCTGGCGTTGCTGTATGAGACGGTTGCATCGGTCACTTCAAGGGGGTCTGCCAGTCCCGATGTGTACCTCAGGTTTGCAAGTTCAAGGGTTTCCGTTGCTTGCATTACCTGTACCTCAGTAGCGGAAATTGTTTCTACCGCCTTTATCAGATTGAGGAACGCCTGCTTTACATCAAGCATAATCTGGAGTTTCATTGCGTTGATCTTTGCATCAATTATCCTTTTATTTGCCATAGCTTCGGCCACCTTGTTCGTCGTTGAAAACCCGTCAAAGATGTTCACAGACATATTAACACCCGCCTGCCAGCCCTGTCCAAGAGGATACTGGCTGCCACCGGCATTGTATTGAGCGTTACCCGTCAACAGGGGATAATATTCTTTTTTGGCAAGCTCAACGGACTTCTGCGCTGATTCCTGCTGTGCAACAAGAGACTTTAAATCAGGCCTGTTCTGATATGCCTTTTGTAACGCATCCTCCATGGTCAATTCATATTTTGCAAATGCCAGATTATCCTCAATTTTGTATTCCGCCACAGAGTCAATCCCCATGGCGTTGTTAAGGGTAACCCATGCTATTTTAAGGTCGTTTTCCGCGCTGATGAGGTTTAGCTGCGCATTGCTTAAATCAACATCTGCCTTAATTACGTCGTATTTCGGCTTGGTGCCAGCATAAAACATTGCCTTAGCCTGGTCAAGGTGCTGCTTGAACTGATTAACAGTTTCTATGGTAACATTTCGTGCCCTCTGTGTTTTTAATACACCGTAGTATGAATTTTTCACATTATTGGTTACAACAGTCGCATTGCTGCTGAAATCAAAACGTGATGAGTCCAGGTTGAGTTTTTTGATGTCCACATTTGTGGGTGTCCGCCCGAAATCATAGATTCTCTGATACAATGTGGCATTGGCAGTACTGTTATTGTATTGTTCCATAACGAGTACGGAATATGGGTCAAGGGTGTTGTTTATCTCGAAATTTCTCAAGTAACCGGCGCTCGTATCCAGTTTCGGGAAATAGTTCGCCCTTGCCTGACCGAGTTGTGCTTCACGCGCCTTGATGGCATAAAGGGAGCCTTCTATTGTCGGGTGAATTTTAAGGGCGATTTCAATGCAACGATCAAGGTTTAAACTTTCGCCCTCCTTGATGGCCGCTTCCTGCGCATAGAGGGGTAAAATCGTTGAAAATGCCAAAAAGGTAAATACAAAGAGAATTAACTTTTTCATACTTAAAGAAGTACATATTAGTTTGGATAAAGGTTTTTTGTCAAGCTTTATACAACAATAACCGTAACCGAGCATTTTTCAATTGCTGATCGCTGCTGTTTCCCTATTAAACCTTCCGTACTTATCCTTAATTTTGTTCCGTATCTTCAGCACCATTACGTGGGATACGCCTATTTTGCGGCCTACCTCCATCATGGACATGCCTTCAAGAAAATATGAGAGTACATCTTTTTCATTGCCATTTGTTGTACTTATAAGATTTATTTACTAAATTGATTCATCCGAAGAAGGGTGCAGCGTGTACTGCCTTTTTCTCACGCTTATGTCGCCTTTTCTGATTAATGATTTTATTGACCTCGATACAGTTTCCCTTGTTGAGCCGCAAGAGTTCGCTATCTCAATCTGCGTCGGACCGTTCCCTATGATGATGTGATTTTTCAGTCTGAGCCCTGATTGTTCACCGATATCCAGAAGATATTTGAGCACCCTCCCTTCAACGCTCAGGAAGGCAAGCCCTTTAATTCTCTCATCGGCAGACCGCAGCCTTCTTGATAACGTTTTTAAAATGCTGATGCTTATTGCGGGGTTTTCCAGGAGAAGTCTAATAAAATCCCTCCGGTGAATAACTAAAAACTCGGAGTTTTCTGTAGTTATCACGTTTGCAGATCTTGGCAGTTCATCGATGAGCGATAGTTCGCCGAAAAAACCGTCCTTTCTGATAACATCCAGAATATATTCCTTGCCTTCTTCATCGAAAAGGGAGATTTTTACCTTCCCGCTTAATATCACATAGAGTGAATCGCCTATCTCATCTTCCTGAAAAACTATAGAGTTCTTATCGTAATTCTTAAGGGTTGCAATCCTGGAAATCGCCTGTATTTCATCATCCCTTAATATGGAGAAGAGAGTAACGCTTTTTAAATTCCCTGCATATTGTCTCATCATAACGCCCCCTGTTCATCTAAATTCCCAATACGTCCTCTATACTCTTCAGGGCTTCCGCAACCTTTTCACCAGGCACACCGCCCTGCGCTATCTGCGGTCCTCCGCCACCCTTCCCGTTGTATTTTTCCGTAATCCCCTTGATGATTTTCCCTGCGTTGTATTTACTCTGAGCGTCTTTGTTGACTGCAACTACGATTAAACCTTTCGTATCATCCCGCGTACCCACTGCAGCGACACAACTTTTCACCCTGCTTCTGATAATATCCGTCACCTTTCTTAAGTCTTCTGCTTTGGCATTCTCAACCAACATAGTGACAACTTTAACCCCGTCACGTTCACAAGCCCCCTCGATTGCCGCATCGACTTTACCGGCTGTTATCTCCTCTCTTAAATGCTCCAGTATCTTTTCTTTTTCCTGAAGCTCTCCGATAATTCCTTCAATCCGTTCCCGTACCCTGCCGGTCTCTGTGTTAGTAAGTTTTGCAATTCCGTTCACAATACCTTCAAGCGTGCGGCTGCGTTCTATTGCACCTTTCC
>JAPLKD010000021.1 GCA_026388245.1 Pseudomonadota bacterium
ATCTTTGCCTGTAATAGTCGATGCACCAAATACAGCGTAAGGTTTATACTTTTTTATTAACTGCTCCATAACGTGTGTAAAGGTATCCCACCTGTAATTTGTCAATTTCTCATTATTAACAGCTATAACCTTATCTGCAAATTCTTTCAGTTGATTTGCAGTCGCTACTATGTCATTACCAATAATCACTGCATACACAGTCGATAACGATTTTTCTGATATCTCCTTTGCTTTAGACAGTAATTCAAACGATACCTTCCTTATGGACCCTTCTTTACATTCTATAAATACAAATATATCTTTGGACATGTTTCAGTCTCCTCTCTATAATACTTTTGCTTCTTCTTTTAAAATATTTATAAGAGATTTTACTTTCTCTCCAGGGGTTTCACCATCAACAATTTTAACTGCAGGTCTTCCCTTAGGTGTCTCATATGTTAATATAGATATTTTTGAAGCAGTCATGTCTATCAACTCTTTGGATAATCCCTCGAAAGTGCTTGGATCTACAACTGTTATGCTGGCCTTCATGGCCTTCATAACACCTGTAATTAACGGCACCCTTGGCTCATTAATTCCCTTTTGAGTAGTGAATAGAGCCGGCAATTGAACTTCTAATGTTTCTTTGCCGCCTTCTATTTCGCTTTCGACTCTCACCTTTTTCTCATCAATGATATCGAATTTCAAGACAGCACTCACGTGGGGTATGCCTAACAATTCAGCTATCATGGCACCGATATTTGCGTTTTCATCGTCGATTGCCTGCCTGCCACAGAACATCAAATCGAATCCTTCCTGCTTTGCAAAATTTGCAAGTATTTTTGATGTTATAAGCGGGTCGTCACTGTCCAAGCCTGTGTTATCCAACAAGAAGGCTCTGTCCGCCCCCATTGCTATGGCTGTACGCAACGCCTCAACAGCTTTTTTTACACCATATGTACATACTGTGATCTGGCTGTCTTTGATTTTGCTTTTGATCCTTATTGCTTCCTCAACAGCAAATTCGTCAAAAAAATTCATGTTATACTTGTTTTCGATCTCTAAGGATTTCTTGTCACTTTTAAATAATATTCGTGCCTCTGTGTCAGCAACCTGTTTAATACAAACCAAAATATTCACTTCACCAGCCTCCCATGTTCAATTTCGGATTTTAGATTTCAGATTTAAAAAACAAAGTTTAATAAATCTCCAAGTATTTTAAATTTCGCAATCCGAAATCAGAAATTCATAATTACAATTTTCCTATTATCGTCTTGCCAATAAAATCTTTTAACACTTCATGCGTTCCTCCTCCGTAGAGAAAAAAACGTGCATCCCTGAAATACCTTTGAGGTGTATACTCATATGCAAAGGCATTAGCACCATAAATTCTTGTCAGTTCATCAACCACCTTAAGGCATACCTCAGTAGCATACATTTTTGCTTCAGCGGCTATTATTCTACAGTCTATATCATTTTCCAATAGCCAGGCTCCATAGTTTACCATAAGCCTCGCTGCATTCATGAGTGTATCCATCTCTGCAATCTTTTCTCTTATTAACTGATAATTTCCTATGGGCTGGCCAAAGGCAACTCTCTTTTTTGAAAACTCAAGCGCCTCAGCATAAGCACCTTTCGCAACACCAAGCGCCATTGCTCCGGTCATAAGCCTCACTTCATCGAGTATATCTCCCACATAATATACACCTTTTCCAAGTTCTTCACCTAATAAATTTTCATTTGGGACCCATACGTTATCAAACACAAGCTCACCGGTAACCGTACCCCTGCATCCAAGTTTATGAATAATCTGGCCACTTGAAAATCCTGGTGTTCCTTTTTCCACTAAAAAGAAATTGAGACCCTTTAAACCTTTAGATGCATCTGTAGTGGCAAGGACAGTACAAAAATTGCATATTGGCCCGTTTGTTATCCACATCTTCGTTCCATTGATCCTCCAGCCATCCCCATCTTTAACCGCGATAGTCCTTGTTGCTCCGAGGTCAGAACCAGACTGGTCTTCAGTAAAACACATAGTAGAAATCTTTTCCCCTCTCATCGCAGGATAAAGACATCTCTCCTTGATTGCATCGCTGCCAAACCTGTAAACAAAATATGTCCCCATGAGGATATTCATAATGACACTCTGGGCAAAACCAACAGACCCCCTTGCAATCTCTTCATAAAAAACCATACTCATTATCTTATCGGCATTCATTCCACCTATCTCCTCCGGATAACGGAGTCCGAGATAACCAAGAGATGTAAACTCTTTCCATGTTTCCCATGGAAATTCATCCTTTTCATCTATTTCCTGTGACTTTGGAACAACTATTCTGTTAATAGTATCTACTATCGTTTTTTTAAAAAACTCTTGTTCCTCTGTCAATTTGAAATCCATAACCGGCCTCCTTCGGGGGAAATGTTAAACAAAATTTTGTATACAATATTTAAAAAATGCGATCTTTGTCAAGCAAAAATTCCACTGCTGATTGTCATCAAATTTATAAGAATAAAAAAGGTTGGTGATAAAAAACTATTTTTATGCTTCTACAAAGCACCTCAATCTTCTTGCCCTTACAGGATGTTTCAGTTTTTTCAAGGCCTTTGCTTCTATCTGCCTCGCCCGCTCTCTTGTTACATCAAAAAACTGTCCAACCTCCTCTAAAGTGTGATCATATTTCTCACCCAATCCAAACCTCATCCGCACAACCTTTTCTTCCCTCAGCGTGAGTGTGGCAAGGACTTTATTCAGTTGTTCATAAAGGTCGTCATAAATTGCCGTATCCTGGGGTGTATTGGAATGTTTATCTTCTATAAAATCAGCAAGGTGCGTATCTTCGTCATCATTTATGGGCGCTTCAAGTGAAATTGGTTCGCGTGTAATTCTCAACACCTTTCTCACTTTTTCAACGGGAAAGCCAACCCTTTCGGCTATCTCATCGGAAAATGGTTCTCTTCCGAGGTTTTGAACAAGTTCCTTGGAAACTTTAATTATCTTGTTAATGGTTTCAATCATATGAACGGGTATCCGTATTGTTCTCGCCTGGTCAGCAATTGCCCTTGTAATTGACTGCCTTATCCACCATGTGGCATATGTGCTGAACTTGTAGCCCCTCTTGTATTCGAACATGTCCACTGCTTTCATTAACCCGATGTTGCCTTCCTGAACAAGATCAAGGAGGGAAAGTCCCCTGTTTATATATCTCTTTGCAATACTGACCACCAGCCTGAGATTCGCCTTTATCAGTTCATTCTTGGCATAAACCCATCTTCTTTTGGCATCCTCAACCCTGCTCAAACAATATTTAAGCTCTTCAGCAGAAATCCCGACTTCCTGTTCAATCCTGCGCAACCTCCTGAAAATTATAGCTAATTCTTTATCCACATCTTCATTCTTATGGTTCCGACACTGTTCCAAATCGCTTTCGATTTTACAAATCCTTTCAACATATCTTTTCATCTTCCAGACTATCCTATCGATCAGTTTATTGCTCAGGTTAATTTCAGAAATAATCAATTTGATGTTTTTTAAATATTCTCCTTTGACCCCACCATTATTGCTCGTTTTATATTGTAAGTGAATATCTCTCAAACGTTCCAAAAGGGTTACCACCCTTTCCTTCTGAAATTCCAGTTCAACCTCTATCTCTTCTTCATCATCAACCTCAAAAGTTATATCCTTTATACTTGTCCTTGATGTTTTTAAAGAAGAGAGAACATGTAGCAACTCCATGGTGGTTCCAGGAAAAGATAGAATAATCTGTTTAATTTCCTCTTTTGCCTCTTCCATTTTTATGGCAATTTCTTTCTCCCCCTCCCTCGTGAGTAAAGACATAGCACCCATTTCCCGTATATAGTGTCTTATAGGATTTGTTAGCTCGTCATCATAAAAACCTTCAAATTCTTGTTCGAGGACCTCCTCGAGTTTTTCTGGATCAGACAATTCAATTTCAGTTCCACCTTCAATCTCAAATAACTCAATATCTTCAAAAATGCTTTCCGATTTGCCACTCGCTTTAATAAAAAGATAAAGTTCCTTGTTGTCTGAGTTTTTATCAATAGAAAGTAAACTCTTAACTTTATCGGGCATCTTTACCTCGCTTTATGGGTTAGTTTTCATAAAAACCAGCATTTGCCTCTTTTTCTCAAGAAGTTCAATGATTGCTTTTTCGTCTCCCCTTTTTTCTGCCTCGGATAAACTTTCTGTAATCTTTTTTGCTTCTTCCTTTATAAAGTTTTTTTCTACATGCTTAAGGTAATCCTGTAAAATTATTTTTAATTCATCTTCCGTACACTCTGCCACATCAAAAACCCCATTGATGGCCAAATCCTTCAACTCATCCTTATCAAGGACATTAATAAAACTGTTCAGTTCCAGAGCCCCTTTTTCTTGAAAAAAATCATACATTTTAAGCAATATCTCCCTGATATTGATGTCAGTTATGTAATGCATCACCTCCTTTTCTTTTAATATTGAAAACATGCCGGGACAACATATTAAAGCACCTACCACCTTCCTGCCTAAGTGATTTGACGCATTATTCCGGGTTACAGGTTGACCCGGAATGTTATTTGTTTTCATATTATCCCAGAAATAATTTTCTTCAACGTTTGTTAATTCAGATAAACGCTTAATGTAAAGTCTCTTTTTAACACCATCTCTTATAGTTTGTATGTGGGGCATGACCGATTTAATGAATACCTGTTTATTCTCAATGGTTTCCATTCCCCATTTATTCATGCAATGATCGAAATAAAAATCCAGTATGGGCTTTTTCCCTTTTATTACATCATTTATTCCATTAACTCCTTTTGCTTTTAAAAAACTGTCAGGGTCGTGGCCGTCAGGTAAAACAACCATAGCCCCATTGATGTCCATTTCAGAAAAGAGTCCGATCAACCGGAGAGCGCTCTTTATGCCAGCATCATCACCGTCAAGCATTAACGTAATGTTGTCAGTGTAATTTCTGAGCTTAGACAACTGCCCCTCTGTGACGGAAGTGCCAAGGGTTGAGACAACATTTTTAACGCCATTCATATACAGGGCTATGAGATCGAAATATCCTTCAACAATAAAAACCTCGTTCTTTTCTGAGATGTTTTTCCGTGTTTTGTCGATGCCAAATAAAGATGAACCCTTCAAAAACACAGGTGATTCAGGTGAATTTATATATTTGGGAAATCCATCCTTTTCTATTGTCCTCCCTCCGAAACCAATCACCTTCTTGTTCACATCGAAAATAGGGATGATCACCCTGCCCCTGAATATGTCGTATGTTTCACCCTCTTTCACCCTCAAGACACCGGTACTCATGAAAATATCATTGGGAACCCCTGAATTTCTAAGAAAAACACCGATATTCTGTCTCGATTTTTCGCTGTAGCCCAGTTTAAATTCGTCAACTATCTTTATATCGATTCCCCTGGCAAGGAGATACTGAAGGGCAAACTTAGAGGCCTTTAAATTGTTATGGTAGTAATCGGCTAATTTTGCCAGCGCATCAAAAGAACTGGCCCTCTTTGAGCTCTCTCTTTTAATATTAACACCATATTGACGCGCAAGGTTTTCAAGGGCCTCCTGGAAGGTTAAATTATCATACTTCATTAAAAAATTGATCGCATTCCCGCCTTCGTTACATCCAAAACAATAATATATCTGTTTTTCAATACTTACAGTGAATGAAGGTGTTTTTTCTTTATGAAACGGGCATAACCCAACAAAATTTCTTCCTGTTTTTCTTAATTGAACGTACTGGGAAACAATATCCAGGATATTTATTTTTCCGAGCAGCTCATCTAACGTATTCATCATAAAAATTCTACTATTGTTACGCCCATGTTTTTTTCATCCCCTTTAACCTGCCGGACATATTTTGCATCGGAAAGGTGTTCTTTTACCGCCTTCATCAACCGGCCTGTACCGATTCCATGAAGGATTCTCGCCCTTGGTACACCCTGAATAATGGCTGTATCAATAAATTTATCAAGCCTCACAATTGCTTCTTCTACCCGCATGCCTATGAGATTCAACTCTGGCTCATTGATACGCTCAACATTTAACTCTATCTTATTATGAATAACCTGTTCGGGCCCTTTAATTGCCTTACTTACAAAAACCCTATTAATCTTTGTTCTCACATTACCTGTTACAATTTCGCAGATGTCCCTCTCCTCGTCAATATCTGCCACATATCCACTGCTTCCAAGTGTCCTTATTTTGACATAATCACCGATTTTAATATCATCCTGTTTTTTAATTTCTTCTTTAACATATTTATCCCTTAAACCACTCAATCTTTCCCTACTTATCTTTATAGACGCTTTTTCTTTTTTTGCAATCTCTTTTTTAACTTCTTCTAATTCTGTCTCCAGTTCCAGCAGTCTGCTATTGCATCTTTCGTCCACTTTTTTTATATATTCATCCTTTTTCTGTTTCAGTAAAGAGAGTCTCTGTTTAAACTCTTCCCGGAGCCTGTTTAGCTCCTTTCTCTCCTCATCGACTTTTTGTTTTCCACTTTCCAACGCACTAATAAGATTATTGAGCATAAGTTCCTGCGTCCCCATATATCCGTAACTTCTCTCGATAATCTCGCCTGGAATATCGATGTTCCTCGCAACATTGATGGCATTGCTGTATCCTGCTATACCATAAGAGAGCTTATAAAGGGGTTTCATGCTTTCAGGATCAAAGGCAGTAGAAGCATTTATAGCAAAGGGTTTCGTGTATCCATAAGCCTTTAAAAGGTTTAAGTGGGTAGTGACAATTACTTTGCAGCCTTTCTCAACAAAGGTATCAATAATACCCATTGATAATGCAGATGCCTCCTGCTGCTCTGTATTGCCACCAATTTCATCAATAAGGATAAGTTCTCCACCTTTTGTTTTGTTATACATATCCTTAATAGTCATCATATGTGCGGTAAAGCTTGAGAGCTCCATGGAGATGTCCTGTTCATCGCCGATAATTGCTAATATTTTGGAAAAGACCGGAAGTCTTGGCCTTCCGGATGCAGGGATGAATAAACCGGTTTGCGCCATGAGAGACAAAAGTCCTACCGTCTTTAATGCCGCTGTTTTACCACCTGCATTCGGACCACTTATTATCATTGCATTCTTTTCTTTATCCATATGTATATCTACAGGAATTGTTTGGTCTTTTTTGGATATGATAATAAAAGGATTTCTCGCATCCCTTATATCTATTGGTTCATCAATAGATATTTCCGGCCTTACGCATTCAAACTTCGTGCTAAAGAGGCCGAGGCTCTGATAAAAATCCAACTCACAAAGAACCTCGAGATTCACTTCAAGGTCGCTAACAGATTTCCCGATGTATTCAGTTAACTCCTTGAGAATTCTTGTTTCTTCTTCCTCTTCCTCTTCCTCAAGGATATTTACATTGTTATTCAGTTCTACGCATTCAACAGGCTCAACAAATGAAGTTTTCAAGGAGTGTGAATAGTCGTGAACAATCCCTTGAATGAACTGATTAAAATTAGGCTTCAGGGGTATTACGTATCTCCCGTTTCGCATAGCTATATAGACGTCCTGAAGAATAGGGGTTACTGATTCTCTCTCCATCATCTTCTCGAGCTGTTTCCTTATTCTTTCTTTGTAAACAAAAAGGTCGGATCTGATTCTGGATAGCTCATAAGAGGCAGTATCTTCGATGAAACCTTCACTGTTTATGGTTTTCGATATTTTTGAAAAGAGAGGGTGAAGAGGCTTTATTGTTTGAATTGCTTGTTCAATAAAAGGTTTTTTAATGTAAACTTTTTTGAGAAATCTTGATATATCATCACAAGCACTGAGGAAACTGGAAATTGCCACAAATTCTCCGGCTTCAAGAAGTGAATCTTTTATATGAAGCCGTTTTAAAATGTCCTTTATGGCAGCGGGGATATTAGAAAATGGAATATTCCCATCCCATCTCAAAACCTCAATAAGAGCTTCAATTTTATCCTGTCTTTCCAGTATCTCGCTTTTGTTGTCGAGGGGACAAAGGTTGGAAATTAATTCATGAACATACTGTATTGAAGAGAAATTTTTGAATAGTTCGAGTAGCTTTGTATAATCGAGGTATGATAAGGTCTTATCAACCATAGAGGGCTTGTAACTATCTATTGAGAAGATAGTCTTTTAAGCACCATTCCGCTTAACACCTTCCCGTCAGTCCTCCCGGGATATTTTTCCATAAGGAATTTAATGACTTTCCCCATATCCTTCTGGCTCTTTGCTTCCAGTGACTTTATTGCCTCTTCTATTTCTTTTAAAAGTTCTTCTTCAGATAAGGGGGCAGGCAAAAACTTCTTCAAAATTTCTAGTTCCTTTTCCTCTTTCTGAGCAAGGTCTGTTCTGTTTCCTTTTTTGAAGCTCTCAATAGATTCGATGTGTTGCTTTATCGACGTTTTGATAATAGCGTAAAACTCATCTTCAGATAAAGCCCGAAGCTTTTCAACCTCTTTATTTTTGATGGCAGCTAAGAGCATCCGTAAGACGGACACTCTTATGCTGTCCTTTTGTTTTAAAGAAACCTTGAGACCTTCTTCTATTCTGGATCTGTATTCCATTATTAGTAAAGTCCCTTGTCCATTACCCTTTTTAGTTTTTTTAATGCTCTCTTTTTAGCAGCAAGCATTTTTTTCTTCTTCTTAACGCTTGGCTTTTCGAAATGCTCTCTTTTCTTTATCTCAGAAAGTATGCCTGTCTTTTCGCATTGTTTTTTAAACCTTTTAAGGGCGCTTTCGAAGGACTCTCCTTCTCTTACAATAACTGCTGGCATTCATCTTTCCCTCCCTCCGTCCATAGAATAAACTTAAACTCACTAATCTAAACTCAAAGAATGTGTAAAGTCAATATAATTGATAGCTGTTATGGATTGCGCATCGTTCATTCAAAAGGATTCTTCAGGATAATCGTGCTTTCCCTTTCGGGTCCTGTGGAGATAATGTCGATATTGACCCCCGCGACTTCCTCTAACCTTCTAAGATATTTTCTTGCATTCAACGGGAGGTCATCATACTTTGTAATGCCTTTCGTTGATCTGTTCCAACCATCAATATCTTCATAAACAGGTTCACAATCGTAATAAGCCTTTGTTGCCATTGGTGGCTCAGAATAAAACTTTTTGCCTATTTTGTATCTGACGCATATCCTGATCTTCTCAAACTCGTCAAGGACATCGAGTTTCATCATACATAACCCTTTAGCCCCATTAAGCTTTAGTGCCCTTCTGACTATAACTGCATCAAACCACCCGCACCGCCTCGGTCTTCCGGTTGTAGCGCCGTATTCACCACCAATCTTCCTGATCCTCTCTCCGGTTTCATCTGATAATTCTGTGGGAAAAGGCCCCTCTCCTACCCTTGTCGTATAGGCCTTGCAGATACCCAGGATATAATCTACAGATGTTGGTGGTGCGCCGCTTCCCGATGCAATATTTCCAGAAACGGTATTGGAAGAAGTGACATAGGGATATGTACCATGATCGATGTCAAGATACGTTCCCTGAGCGCCTTCAAAAAGTATTTTTCTGCCCTTCTCTATGCTTTTATGAAGAAACTCTGTTGTATCGGCAGTATACTTTTTCAGGAGTTTTCTATAACCGTCAAAACCCTTGATTACATCCCGCGCCTTGAAACCCTCATCTTTATAGTATTTCTTTATGATGAAATTTTTTATTTCAAGGTTTTGTTTAACCTTTTCAGAA
>JAPLKD010000100.1 GCA_026388245.1 Pseudomonadota bacterium
ATTATTTTCTTATGTTTTGTCATCTTAAAGATAAAAATGAACTCTTCAACGGAACAGTGCGTTATTGCAATTGTTGATGGTAGTTTTGGGCGGGACGGGGACATTCCTTAAAAAGTAAGAAACTGCTTGACGTTCCTCCTGGAAAAGCAAAAGGGGTCTTGCAATGACACATTTAGTAGCAATTGTCCCGCCTTCGGCAGGATTAAACCGTACGGAATATATCGATTGCGGATATTGGATTGCGGAAAGCTGTTCAAGGTTCAAAGTTCAAAGCTTTCTGATTGCCATTCACTATTTACTATTCACTATTCACCGCCTTCATCACCGCTTTCCACTTACCCCTTTCCTCATGATTTGAATATTGGGGTCGGACCAAGCTAATCTGTTGAAATAAGGCGTTTTATGCATGGAAAATGGCCAATTTCAGGGCTTAATGTGCTGTTTTTTGCCTGTGAAATGAAAGATATGTTCGCCCGTTATGCCACTGCCTTTATATCTGCTGGTAATCTCCGTAGGCTCAATTCTTTAAGCTGAACCTTGGTGCTGGCGTTGTCGATGTCGATACCTGCCAGAATGCCTTCGGCATCATAGTCAAGAACAACGCCTTCGGAAATCTCGCGGCTCTCGGCGCTTGGTTTTTCAGAAAGGTCGATATAGAGAGAATCAGTCTCGGGATAGTAGTTTAATTTCATGGTTTGAACCCCCTGTCAGGAAATGCGTTGTGAATGGTTTTTTTGTCGCTGAGAGTGATGACTCGCAACACCCTGTCCTCAAGTTCTGGGACCATGCCCCAGAACCGGAAGCGGTTATGTTCCTGAGGCTCGACTTTCAGCGGGTTCTTGATAACACGGATGCACCATTCCTTTTTCAGGTATGACCGTTTTCTCAGGACTTCTTTTTCAAAATATTCGGTAAACTTGTAGTCAGTCATAACCATATTTATGTATTATATGCTATTTTGGACATTAATTGAATATATTTTGGACATAATAATTAATCTGCTGCATTGTCGCCGCCTGGCAAAACATATAATCTTTTATCTGCATTTGTCGAGCGACAGCGGGCCTGCCTGTGCGATGCACGCAGACAGGCGGCAAAGAAAGTATTTTTCCTGAAACTGACCGATTACTTTACAGAATTACTTATCCCCCATCCCATTTCGGAATACTTCAGGAATAGTCGTTAGTGAACAGTTAAAGACATTTTATCAAGTTGCCACGTTACACCCTATGCCCTACGCTTTCCGCTACCTTACCTTCAGCCTTCAGTCTTCTTCCCCTTCAGCCATACTCAATCCACTCAACTTACTCAACCGCCTCTTCCTGCCCACTATTGAAACAGGCCATTTTGGCCTCGAGCGTCTTGGTGGACAGGCGCAATCGATATTTCCACATTCTGAAATACCCCACTGTGTGTTTTTTGAAATTCCAACCCTGCAACATGGAAAATTCAATTATTTTCTTATGTTTTGTCATCTTAAAGATAAAAATGAACTCTTCAACGGAGCACCGTGCAAGCGATGGGAACGGTGGAGTCCTGCCGATAAGAAAATTGAAGAAACTATTATTACCGTTGAAATGAACTACCCCGCATTAAGTTGCGCAGGGCAAATCATCTCGAAGCAAGCTTTGGGGTATATACCCGCGGGGCAATCAGAGCACGGATGGGATATTTCATTCATAATTGCCGTAATGTGAGGTGATAACATAAAGAAAATGTGCTATAGTATCCCGTTATTGAACAGGCATAAAACTGAAATTATAAATAATTGATAAAATGATCATCACAATTCTTACACTCTTTCCTAAAATATTTGAATCACCGCTCCAGGAGAGTATCATCAAAAAGGCCGTGGATAAGGGACTCGTAAGCTTTAATCTTGTAAACATACGGGATTTCGCTGAAGATGTGCACAAGACCTGTGATGATGCCCCTTACGGAGGCGGGCCCGGCATGGTCATGAAGATAGAACCCATCTACAATGCCATGGAGCATATTAACGCAAATACGAAAAGGCCGAAATACATACTGCTTACCCCTCAGGGCAGGATATTAGATGAAGGAACAGCGGTAAGGCTTGCATGTAATCCTCATTTAGCGCTTTTGTGCGGCCGTTATGAAGGCATAGATGAAAGGGTGCTTTCCCTTGTCGATGAAGAAATATCAATAGGCGATTATATCCTTTCCGGTGGCGAAATACCTGCCCTCGCATTAATAGATGCCATTATAAGGCATATTCCGGGCGTGCTGGGAAATGAAGAATCTGCTAACGATGAAAGCCTGAAGGACGGACTTCTCGAATATCCGCAGTATACCAGGCCCCCTCTGTTTATGGACATGGAGGTCCCTGCTGTGCTGTTATCTGGAAATCACGAAGAGATAAGAAAATGGAGAAGGAAAGAGGCAATAAAAAAGACAATCCTTAAAAGACCCGATTTGATGGCCCATGTTGAGCCCAACAAAGAAGACCGTAAGTTCATGAGAGAGATTATGGAGGACATCCCTGAATAATGTATATATTGCAATTATCCACTACCCGGTTTACGACAAAAATCGGGAGATTGTTGCCACAAGCGTAACAAATATGGAAATACATGACATTGCAAGAAGCTGCATGACATTTGGTATTGATTTATGCTATATTGTTACTCCTCTTGTAAAGCAGAGGCAGATAATGGAAAAATTGATTCACCACTGGGCACATGGATACGGTTTAACATACAACCCTTTGAGAAGTGTGGCTTTAGAAAAAATAAGAGTATGCAGCGATATAGAAGAGATGCTAACAGAAATCAGAATATCCGGCAACCCTATCATTATCGGCACATCATCAAGGGAAAGGGATGACAAATCAATAGGGTATCATGAGCTTCGGGATATGATCAGTAAAGAAGAAAGGCCGTTTCTCATGCTTTTTGGAACAGGCTGGGGGTTAACGGGCACAACAATTGAATTGTGTGACAAGATGCTTATGCCGGTTAAAGGGAGCGGAGATTACAATCACCTGTCCCTGAGGGTAGCACTTGGAATCATTCTTGATAGAATATTTGGTGAAAGAGGAGGCAAAGATGAACGAGACAATTGATTTACTCGAAAAAGAACACATGAGGCTGGACCTACCCGAGATAAATATCGGTGATAACGTGAAGGTATACACAAAGATCTTTGAAGGCGATAAAGAGAGAGTTCAGGTCTTCGAAGGCATTGTGATAAGAAAAAGGGGGGGGAATACAAGGGCAACCTTCACTGTAAGAAAGGTATCGTACAGTGTAGGAATAGAAAAGACCTTTCCCAAACATTCACCTCTCATTGAAAATATTGAGGTAATGAGCAAGAGCAAGATCAGAAGGTCAAAGCTCTTCTACCTGAGGAATCTGAGAGGCAAGGCTGCAAAACTGAAAGAAAAAAGAGATTAATGCACTGCTGCAATCTTGCAGGACTCATCGGCGGCATTGATGAGGCAGGCAGGGGACCCCTTGCCGGCCCTGTAGTGTCGTCGTGTGTAATCTGGAAAGAATTGCCTGAAAAGAAATCAAACATCAATGATTCCAAACTGCTTACCGAAAAGCAAAGGGTTTTACTATTCCACTGGATAAGGGAACACGCATATAAAGTAGGTATTGGCATTGCTACCCACGAAGAGATAGAACAGATAAATATCCTTCAGGCAAGCCTCCTTTCCATGGAAAGGGCATTGAAAGACACAGACATCCGGCCCGACCTTCTCCTCATAGACGGCAACTACGGGATAAAAGGTTTTCCCCTGAGCAAGCCGGTAGTAAAGGGTGATAAAAAATGCTTTTTCATCGCATGTGCCTCCATCGTCGCAAAGGTTGTAAGAGATGGTATCATGGAGACATACCACACACTGTATCCTGATTATAACTTCGCGAAAAATAAAGGCTACCCGACAAAAGATCATAAAATTGCCATAAGGGAATATGGCATCTCTCCCATACATCGAAAAACATTCAGAGGGGTAAAGGAATACCTTGTCCAATAAAAGGGAAGAAGGCACAAAAGGCGAAGAAAGGGCAGTGAGCATATTGAAAGCTGAAGGGTATAAAATATTGGAAAAAAACCACAGAAACCATTTTGGAGAGATTGACATCATCGCAGAGGAAGATGGCTACCTCGTTTTTGTGGAAGTGAAGAAGAGGAATACACCTGTTTACGGGACATCTTTCGAAGCGGTAAACACGGCAAAAAAGAAACGTATTATCAGATCCGCCATGTTTTACATGAAGACACATAAGTGTTTTGATAAAAAAGTAAGATTTGATGTGGTTGGGATTGACAGTCAGAGCGTGAAGATTGTGAAACATGCGTTCGTGATAGAATAAACGGGAGAATCGGGCTTTAACCATGATGGACGAAAAACTCATATATCTTTTGAAAAATGTGAAAAATGGCGATATTTCTGTTGACGAGGCTTATGAAAAACTGAAAGACCTCCCTTTTGAAGACTTGAACCACACAAAGCTTGACCACCACAGGCTTATACGCAAAGGCATGGAAGAGGTGGTATTCGGGCAGGGCAAGACCATTCATCAGATAATAGAGATAGTCACTTCCATGAGACAAAAGGATATCAATGTCCTCGTTACACGGCTCAGCAATAAGGCCGGGAAATCCTTAAAAGAAACATTTCCCGTTGGTACTTATGATGAGGCAGCACGATGCTTTTACATAAAAGAGGATGAGGCAATTAAGGGGAAGGGCATTGTCCTTGTGGTCTCTGCCGGCACGAGTGATATAAGGGTTGCGGAAGAGGCATATATTACATCCGTCTTTTTTGGGAATCAGACAGAAAGGCTCTATGATGTGGGCGTTGCAGGGATACATAGATTATTTCAAAATCTCGAAATATTAAAAAGGGCAAGGGTCATCATAGTGGCGGCCGGTATGGAGGGGGCACTACCGTCTATTATAGCAGGCATTGTGGGAGTTCCCGTCATTGGCGTTCCCACCAGTATAGGGTATGGGGCAAGTTTTGGCGGCTTGACAGCACTCCTTGCCATGCTCAACTCATGTTCCACCATTTCAGTCTTCAATATAGATAACGGATTCGGTGCAGCCTATTTTGCAACCCTGATTAACAGACTATGAACATTCTTTATATAGACCCTATTTTCGGTATAAGCGGCGATATGATGATAAGCGCATTCCTCAATGCAGGATTGCCCTTTGAAGAGATTAAGACTCTCCTCGAAAAACTACCGGTTCCGGTTCCGGCCTTGTCTCCCGAGAAGAAAAAGCAGGGCATCATTGAAGGCATTCATCTCAATATTGAAGATTCAAATACCCACCTGTCAATAAGACAGATGGAAGAAATTATAAAAACCGTTGAGATCGACGAAAAGATAAGGGAGGATGCAAGGGGGATGCTCGATATCATCCTTGAGGCAGAGTCGAAAGTGCACGGTACCTCAAAGGATCACCTCCATCTCCACGAACTTTCCCATATCGATACGCTCATTGACCTTTTATGTGTCGCCAAAGGCATGCACTATTTCAATATTCAGAAGGTTTTCTGCGGACCCGTACCACACGGAAGGGGGACAATAAAAACCTCGCATGGTATCATACCAAACCCGCCTCCCGTAACCCTTGAAATCCTCACCGGATATACTGTCGTATTCTTAGAAGAACCTCTTGAACTCACAACCCCGACAGGTGCAACTATCGTACGGTACTATGTAAAGGACAAAAACATGGCACCCCCATTCACCATTGAAAAAACAGGGTACGGCATGGGGGCATACAAAACCGCCAAACCGGATATTTTGCGCATCCTTATCGGCAAAACCGAAGAACCTCTCTACGAAGAAGAAGTTTGGGTAATAGAGTCTGACATTGATGACATGGAAATGGAGTATCTGGGGGCAATATCTGACAAAATACGGGAAGCTGGCGCCCTCGATGTCCTCTATTTTCCGGTTTATATGAAAAAGGGAAGGATCGGGATCAGGCTCTCTGTTACTGTAACAGCAGAAAAACTCCAGAAGATACTGGATACATTGTTCCTGGAGACAACGACTTTCGGGATAAGATTAAGAAAAGACCGTAGGCGTACCCTAAAAAGAGAAGTACAAACTATCGAGACCTCCTACGGTCCCTTAAGAATAAAAAACGGTTTTGATGCCAACGGGAATCACATAAAATCCCATATCGAGTTTGAAGATGTAAAAAGGTTGTCCGTTGAAAAAAACATCCCCTTCAGAGTATTGCTTGATGCACTGAAGAGCGAAATATATGTCATTAAAAAAAGATAAAGCGGGCCCGAAGGCCCGCTTCACTCGACCTACTTCTTTTTAGGTTTTGCTGCTGCCTTTTTTGCTTTAGGCTTTGCAGCAACCGCTTTACCACTTACTGCTGCCTTTAAGGCTGCACCAGCGCTGAATTTTGGCACTTTTTTTGCGGCAATTTTAATCTCTTTGCCTGTCTGGGGGTTTCTGCCTTTTCTGGCCTTTCTATCTGCAACAGAAAATGTGCCAAACCCAACGAATGTTACCTTTTCGCCTTTCTTGAGCGCCCCTTCGATACAACCGGTCATTACACCGAAAGCCTTTGCTGCAGCTGCCTTTGAAACCTTAAGTTCCTCTGCTACCTTTGCTACAATCTCTGCTTTGGTCATTTTCAACTACCTCCTTGGATTATTATGTATGAATATATATGATTATCAGGCAAATTGCCTCTGCCTGTTGTGTGAACCATTGTAGGATTAACCATCTATGAGAATTATTAACATAAATCTCAATAATGTCAAGGAGTTTTTCACTTTATTGTAAAAAAACATCATTTTTTCTATTATAAAAGAAATTACAGGCCCTTTTACGGTAAATTGCTTGCCTGATCGGGTCGATAATTAATCTTAAGATAGAACTTGAGGTCTTTCAGCACCCCTTTTTTGATCATTCTGTCAATCTTGTCCATGATATCCAGTTTCATATATCGCAACTGGCTCAGCCAGAGGGGATCATCGACTTCTACATAAAGAATACTTTGATTAATCCTTATTGGTTTTGTATGGTGTGCTGTTTTCCCTCCTACAATATCTTCCCAGAGATGAAACACCTTATAGGCATCGATATCACCTGCAATGTGGTACTCCAACAAAACATTTTCAAGGGCCTTTCTTAACGATACAAAGGACACGTCAGTCTTCTATCCTCGGAAAAATGGGGGCTATTTTCCCTATTGCAGCCATATCATCGATACAATAAAAAACCTTTTCTTCATCGAACGATACTTTTTCTATCATTTTGCCGATGCCGATCGCGTTCCAAATGGACTGGGATTTGACAGGCATAAAGGGATAAAGAAGCATAGCGGTAACCCTTAAACCATTCCAGAGATTATAGAGAACCGTTTTAACCCTTGGGTCACCTTCTTTGGCAAGTTTCCATGGTGCTTCAGAATCAATATATTTGTTGAGTATCGATGTTATCTCAAAGACGTGCTGCAATGCTTTATAGTATGAAAAGGCTTCCATCTCCTTTTGATATTCATCGATAAGTTGTCTTACACGTTCCTCCACATGCTCATCAATTCCACCTCTTGTTTCCGGTTTCTCTACTTTACCTTTCAGGAATTTTCCGATCATGGCAACGCTTCTGCTTACCAGGTTTCCGAAATCATTGGCAAGATCCCCGTTGATCCTGTGTGTGATGGCTTTCCTCGAAAAATCACCATCAAGTCCGAAGGGCACTTCCCTGAAGAGAAAAAACCGGAACTCATCTACACCATATTGTTTTACCACCTCATTGGGATCAATCACATTTCCTAATGATTTTGACATTTTGTGACCCTCGATGGTCCACCAGCCATGGGCAAAAATGTGCTTCGGCGGCTGAATACCAAGAGACATTAAGAAACTGGGCCAGTAAACAGCGTGAAACCTCAGAATATCCTTACCAATGAGGTGTGCATCGCAGGGCCAGAAGGTATTAAACAATTCATCATCTTCAAGAAAACCTATCCCGGTGAGATAGTTTATAAGGGCATCAAACCAGACGTATACAATGTGGTTGGCTTTCATGGGTACAGGAATGCCCCATGTGAAGCTCGTCCTGCTCACGCTTAAATCCCGTAAACCGCCTTTCACGAAACTCGCTACTTCGTTGTAACGGACTTCCGGCATAACAAAATCTTTCTGTTCCTCTAAAAGCTTGAGTAATTTGTCTCCATACTGAGACAATTTAAAGAAATAGCTCTCTTCTTTCAACTTTTCAGTGGGCCTGTGACAATCAGGGCAGTGTATCCCATCATGCAACTGCAAATCTGTAAAATAGGTCTCACAGGGTACGCAATACCAGTCTTCATAAGCTCCGAGATAAATATCTCCCTTCTCAAAAACCTTTTGAAAGATATATCGAACAACCTTTTTGTGCCTCTCTTCTGTCGTTCTTACAAATCCGGTATTAGAAATGTTGAGCACCTTCCAGAGGTCGATAAACTGGTGTACCGTTCTGTCGGCAAGTTCGCGGGGGGAAATGCCCTGCAGTTCCGCTGCCTTTTCGACCTTCTGCCCATGCTCGTCTGTCCCTGTCAGAAAGAATACATCATATCCGCATATCCTCTTATACCGGGCCATTATGTCGGCAGCCACAGTGGTGTAAGCATGACCTATATGGGGTACATCATTAATGTAATAGATGGGGGTGGTGATGTAGTAGCGTTTACTCATATATTAACTCCGTAATGTATGTTCTATTGGTTTGAACAAGTATCATTCACCCTGTTTTTATGTCCTTCAGCCCCACAGCAACTTGCTTTCCGTCGTCGAGCTCAATGATTAACGTTGAACTTAATGTGTTGTGTTTTACAACTTTCCCCTCACCCTGCGGTATCGTCACCCTCTTCCCTACTTTTGGAAAATTCTTTTTATAATCAGCGTACATATCGTATTCAAAGGAGAGACAACACATAAGCCTTCCGCAAATTCCTGATATTTTTGCAGGATTTAATGCAAGACTCTGTTCTTTCACCATTTTAATGGACACAATAGAGAAATTATTCAAAAACTTCCTGCAACAACACACATTTCCACAATTTCCAAGTCCCCCTATAATCTTTGCCTCATCCCTGACACCGACCTGCCTTAATTCTATTCTTACCTTGAATTCCTTGGCGAGCTCTTTTACAAGCTCTCGAAAATCTACCCTGCTTTCCGAGACAAAGTAAAAAAGAAGTTTTGTGCCGCCAAAAAGGTATTCGGCCCATAGTAATTTCATGGGCAGATGCATTTCCTGGATCTTTTTTTTACAAAAATCGAAGGTGTACTGTTCTTTTTCTTTCAGAGAGCTATATTCCTTGATTTCCTCTTCAGTGGCCTTCCTCGTTACCTTTTTCAGCCCTGTCTTTTTTGTTTCCTCCGGCTCAGTAATAACAACGCCGAGACAGACACCCTTATCAAGCTCACTGACTATATAATCACCGGCCTTTATATCTTCAGATGCTTCCATTTCTACTATACCTGTTAATTTATCAATCCTTACGCTGCACATCTTCATGCTGACTCCATTAAACGTAACATTAAATTTTCAAAAATAAGCCACTTGTTTACATTATACCGCAAAAGATTAATGGTATGCTCTATTCTTTGTATCGAGGTCTTTATCCTGACCAAATTGATCTTTTCCCATTCTAAAAGTTCCCGTATATCCTTGTTAACGATCATCGCAGTATCACCACACTCGCGTACACAATATACATCCCTGTAAAGCGAAAGAATGAATGAGAGAAACATGGTCATTTCTCTCTGGCTTTTTGCAACCTTCTCTGCAATCACGCTTGCCCTTAAGAAGCTTTTATTTTTACCAAGCACCAATTCCGCTATCTTTCTCCGTAATGAAAAATTTTCTTCCATTGTCCAGAAAAGCCCGCTCCCAATACTCCCATGTGAGATATATGAGAGCAGTTCCGCTTTCTCGTTATTCACAAGTAAAGTGCTTTTAAAGTACTCTTTGAGTTGTTCCCTGTGAAGTGGACTGAAGACGAGTCTCATACAGCGTGACCGTATGGTGAGAGGAATATCCCTTTCTGATGGTGTTATAAGAAAGAAGATATTGAATGACGGCGGCTCTTCAAGGGTCTTCAACAGTGCGTTTTTTGCTTCACGGGTCATTCTTTCTGCATTGTCAATAATAATTATACGTCTCTGGCTTTCGTAGGGATATTCGTATACTTCCTTGCTTATGCTTCTTGATTGTTCTATTCCTATTGACTCCTCATTTCCAACCTGTAAAATATCCGGATGGCTGCCACGGTCAACTTTAATGCAGGGGCGACATACGCCACAGGCAAAGCCCTTATCGCAGAGAATGTGCTTTGCGAATTCTAAAACAACCTTCTTTTTCCCGATCCCTTCCGGGCCGGAAAAAAGAAATGCATGGGGCAGACGTTCCTTCTCCAGCAGGGAGAGGAGCATACTTTTCTGTTTTTCGTGGCCGATAATGCTGTCAAATCCCATGATTTTTTAAAAGTTGTTCAACCTTATCCCTTATCAGCATATGTATATCGTCAACCCGTTTTTTCCCATCCACAACAAAAAATCTCTTCGGGTCTTCCTTTGAAAGCTTCAAATATGATCTTTTAATCTTCCTGTGAAAGGTGGCTTCCTCTTTCTCAAATCTGTCCATAGAGAATCCGTTGGCTGCCTTTCTCTTGAATCCCTCGCTCACGTTGCAGTCCAGAACAACGGTAAGGTTTGGCCTGATACCTTTCGTGACAAGCCTGTTCAGGGTCTCAATAATGCCGAGATCGATACCCCTCCCATACCCCTGATATGCATATGAAGCATCCACGAACCTGTCACACAGAACTATTTTGCCGTCCTGAAGCGCCGGGCCGATAAGCTCCTCAACAAGCTGTGCGCGCATTGCCATAAACACAAGGAGTTCTGATAAGGGGAAAATATGGACATCCTGCTGGAGAAAAACCTTTCGCAAGTCTTCTCCGAATACTGTCCCGCCAGGTTCACGCGTTTTGACGACATCGAATCCCTTTTCCTTCAGATAATTGTATAAAAGCACTATTTGTGTCGATTTACCGCTGCCCTCTATGCCTTCAAACGTTATCAGCATATTTCTTTCCTATTTCACGCGTTCCATGTACTGACCTGTCCTTGTGTCTATCTTTACCTTGTCCCCTTCATTAACAAATAACGGAACCTGTATCGTATACCCCGTTTCCAGCAGAGCAGGTTTTGTGGCATTCTGAGCAGTGTCTCCCTTTGCCCCCGGCTCTGTCTGCACGATGAGAAGGTGAACAAAATTTTGAATCTCCACTCCGATTGTCCTCCCCTTATAGAAAAGAACATCAATGATAATACCCTCTTTCAAGTAATTCTTTGCATTACCGAGTTGCTCCTCATCGATGTATAGTTGATCATACGTACTCGTATCCATGAAATGGTATTTATCGCCCTCCTTGTAAAGAAACTGCATGTCTTTCTCTTCAAGTTCCGGCACCTCAAATTTATCGCCGGACCTGTATGTCATATCGAGAACATTGCCCGTGATAAGACTCTTTATGCGTGTCTTGACAAAGGCGGCTCCTTTTCCTGGTTTAACGTGCTGGAATTCAACAATCACAAACGGCTCATTTTCCCAGAGGAGTCTGAGGCCCTTTCTAAATTCTGATGTTGCAACTATCATTATGTTCTCCCTTTCCTTTTGCAGATATCAGATGTCAGACCGTTCCGCTCCGCGGAACTGCCAGAAGTCAGACTTGAATCTGTCCTCTGTCTTCTGTCTTCTTTCTTCTGCTATCCGCTAATACTCAGCATATCCTTCCTGATACTTGTAAGCACCTTCACACTGTTCTCCGTAATAAGCAACATATCCTCAAGCCGAACCCCGCCCGCATGAGGCAAATAGATGCCCGGCTCAATAGTAATGACCATATTCTCTTCGAGAACACCTTCTCCCGTACTGTTTATGGCAGGTGCTTCATGGACTGCTATCCCGATTCCATGGCCGACTCCATGCCTGAAATATTCTCCATATCCTGCATCATCAATAAACCCTCTTACAATCATGTCCAACTCTTTAATTGAAACACCTGGCCTTGCCTTTTCCAATCCAAGCATTCTCGCATCATCAACGATCGTGAAAATTTCTCTTAATTTTCCATTCGTTTCACCCATCGAGACCGTACATGTTTCGTCACTACAGTAACCGTCAACCCGGGCACCAAAATCAATAATTACCGTCTCCCCCTTCTTGATTTTCTTGTCCGTGGGAATTGCATGAGGCAGGGCAGCTCTTACGCCCGATGCAACTATAGTATCAAAGGAAGGACAATCTGCCCCCAACCTTCTCATGGCATAATCAATCTCATTGGCAATTTCCCTTTCCGTCTTTCCCGGACGGATCTTTTCAAAAACATCCACAAAAGCTTCCGTTGAGATATGCACCGCCTTCATTATTGCATCTATTTCCTCAGGTTCTTTACACTTCCGTATTCCTTCGATTTCATTATCAATAGGAATAAAATCAACATCCTGAACAACATCTCTCCATGTGCTATACATGAAGTATGTTACATGAAGACTGTCAAAACCCATTTTTTTAATACTGTATTTCTTACAAATCTCTTCAAGGAGGTTTTTCCTCCGGTTTAATTCCATTACCTTAACGTCTTTCGTAACCTCTTGTGCATAGGTAATGTATCTGAAATCCGTCAGGAGCAGCACATCACCCTTAGTCACGACGAGAGTCCCTTCAGAACCCCTGAACCCGGTCAGGTAAAAGATATTATCCATCCCTTTCAGGATACATGCATCCAACTCTTTATTAACGAGGAGACTGAAAACCTTATCAATCCTGCCCTGTTTCATCTCTTATCTACCATAATTTTTTCTGTAAGATTTTTTTAAACCCCTGAGATTTACCCTTTTCTTTTAACTCTTTTTTCAGAGATGAAAGCCTCTGTTTATAGAAGGTATCCTCCGGTTCTCTCTTTGAGAGCTTTTCGTATATCTCAATCGCCTTTTCGATATAACCCTGTTCAAGGTATATATCTGCAAGTGTTTTAGATAATATTTTGCTTTTTTCCAGGTCCATGTGGGCTAATTAAATGAATCTACCTTTAAAAATCAAGCTTAATGCTTTAATATAAAATGATGCATAGTATACCATCATTTATGATTCACTATCTACTATCTAATAAAAATTTGCAGGGCGGTGGCTGTCCTTTGCTCTCTGATTCTGAAGTCAGAAGTCAGACCGCCCTTCGGGCTGCCAGATGTCAGACTTGAATCTGTCTTCTGTTATCTGTTATCTGTCTTCTGCCCTCTGCTCACCAGATAAAACACATTGAAAAAAAGGCTTGCAACAATAACGTTCTGAACCCCTGTTTTTTGTATTATCTCTTTTGCTAATTCCAATGCCAAACCTCTGTCCCGCAACATATCATATTTGTTTAGAACTACCGTACACCTTTCAATGTCAACGCCCTTTAAAAGGGTATCACCCGAAAAAAATCGTAAAAAAACCTGAGGGGTAACAGGGGCAGCACCATCTATGCCGGTAGCCTGGCTAAAGAGCTCCCACCGGAAAATCTTTTCATCAACTCTGCCTAAAAGTCCATCAAGTCCGCATAAAACACATATCATTTCTGAAAGGGGGGGTATGACAGGCTCATAAGGTGCAGGAAATTTCATAGGTTTGCCTTTTGCGCCATCCGCTTCAATGAGAACGAAATCGTATACCCTCCCCAGCCTTTCAATTTCATCAAATTCCAGCCCTGTCAGCTTCCCCTGGCTTATGGCTTTTCCAATTCTCATAAATCCCAGGTTTTTCGTCCATTCAGCCCCATCCTCGACCAGCACATATGGCTCCCTCGCAAATATCTTTGTTGTCGTTGTAATGGCTACGCTTTTCCCTCTCCTCGATAACCCCCGGGCACACAATTCTATAAATGCTGTTTTCCCGCCGGAACCAACGTATGTTATAAACCGGAAATTTGAAAGGAATGTTACGGGGTCAATCTTTTGAAAATGCCACATAGGGTAATGATTTTATACGATTAACAGTTACCATTGCAGTTTCCCTGTCTTTTTCTTTTACAAAAAGGGCTGCATATCCTTTCTGCAGAACGAAAAGACCATCATATGCTGTGTCTTTATACTCCTTAAGACTGTATTCAATGCCATCCTTTTCGAGAGCATCCTTGATTATATCCATCTCAAAGATGCTCTCAATCGTATGAATCTTAACCCATTTATCTGAATACATTTCCTTTTTGCGATGTTCCTTTTTCTGTTGAAGCAGAAGGTACCGTTGAAGCAGAAGGTACCGTTGAAGTAGAAGGGCCTACCCATATTTCCACTTCAGCATCAAACGACTCTTTTGTCATTTTTATATTACACGTCTTGTCTTCCTTCGTAAAGTTTAATGCAACATCCTTAAACTTAAAACTATTTACAAATTTCCAGCCATTTTTGATCATATTGATTTTAAAGTAGTTTTCCAGGGATTGCAAATCCACGTTCCCCCTCAGAACAAGAACCCCTGCCCTCAAGTTGGTCGTTTCATAAATAAAGCTCTTTTCATTTATCAATCTTAGCTCTTTTGGCACTGGCACATCAGGAAACCCATAATAGGCCTGGTTTAACTGTTCGAATTTGGGCGGGGCAGGCTCTTCTTTGGCAGTGCCCTTATTGAAATACGCACATCCTGAGACGATAAAAAGCATCATAACGAACAAAACAAAACCTTTTTTCATAAATACCCTCCTTTATTTTTTCCTTTCGAGACAGGCGTATGCACTGTGATTATGGATACTTTCAAAGTTCTCCGCTTCAATGGCAAACCACGTGAAATTCGGATCTCCCTTGAGCATTTCAGCAATATCCCTCACCACATCCTCAACAAATTTCGGGTTTGCAAAGGCCCTTTCCGTTACAAACTTTTCATCCTCTCTTTTGAGTATAGAGTATATATCACTGCTTGCGCATCCTTCAATAATATTAATCAAATCTTCTATCCAGAAAAACTTTTTAAATTTAACATCAACTTTTACAATACCTCTCTGGCTATGCGCCCCTTGTTCGCTTATTTCTTTTGAGCATGGACAGAGGGTGTTAATGGGAACAGTCACAGAGACAATAAACTCTCTCATCTCGCCGGAACCGTCCATGTATCCTAAAACGCCGCACTGGTATTCGAGATAGCTTGGTGTTTTCGTGACCGGGGCCTCTTTTTTAATAAAATAGGGGAACCGGACCTCCAGATGAGAAGCATCTGCGTTTAATTTGTTTTTTATCTCCCTCAAAATATTCGGGAAATTCTTCATATTGATCATGCTTTTATTCTCATGGAGAATTTCAACAAACCTGCTCATATGTGTCCCTTTGTAATTGTGCTGGAGATTCACATACATATCAATCGTAGCAACGGTATGCTGAAAACCGTTTATTTTATCAAAAACCATAATGGGGTATTTTACGTTTTTTACACCGACTTTATCGATTTCTATCTGTCTCGGGTCGTGCATATTCTGGACGTCAATCATGTTTTTCTCATTCCCCGTATGCTGCATAGGCATTTTCTGATTCCCAGACCTTCACTTCTCTCAGGGAAACATTTTTCTCCTTTATGACACTTTTCAATTCCTGGAATATAAATATTGCAATATATTCGGATGAGCTTGCCCTTTCACGAAAAAAAGGTATCTCGTTTATAAATTTGTGGTCTAATATGTTCAATATATTTCTTACATACTGTTTGAGAACTTTAAAATCCACAAGCATGCCATCGCTGTCCAGTGTCTCCCCACTGAAAAAGGCTTCAACAAAAAAATTATGACCGTGAAGTTCTTCGCATTTTCCGTGGTAATTCTCTAACCTGTGAGCTGCTGAAAAAACGTCTTTCACGTAGAGGGTAAACATAGAGATAATCTATATGCTGGGGCTTTTATTGTCAATAGAACAGTTTCTCTCGTTTCTTTAGTTCCTTTGGTTTCTTTGGTTTAACCAAATAGACCAGAGAAACAAGACAAACCAGAAAAACAAAATTTGTGAATAAGCCGGATAAGAATATTGAGTTACTTACTCTTCTTTACTGCTTTGTTGATGATGACATACCCGTTATTGGGCCCGGGGATTGCCCCTTCAATCATGAGGATATTATTGTCACTCCTCACTTCTACCACCTTAAGGCTCTGAACCGTCACCCTGCTGTTACCCATATGACCGGGCATCTTCTTCCCTTTCATTGTCCTTCCAGGTGTCATATTCTGACCGATTGAACCGCCGTGCCTGAAATACTCGTGGGCACCATGGGATGCAGGAGCCCCTGCAAAACCATGCCGTTTCATAACACCGGCAAATCCTTTCCCTTTTGATGTTCCAGTCACATCCACAAACTCACCGATCTCAAACATTTCCACGGAAATCTGTGAACCCACTTCGTTTGCATCAACTTCTTCAGCGTTTACCCTGAATTCTCTAAGAAAACTCGTAGGCGGGGTATTTGCCTTTTTAAAATGGCCTGCCCGGGGTTTGTTGACACGATTTACCTTTTTTATCTCTTCAAAACCTAATTGAACAGCATTGTACCCTTCTTTTTCTGCGGTCTTCTTCTGGACAACATAGCATGGTCCTGCCTGTATGACCGTAACCGGCACAATACTTCCGTCTCCATGAAATATTTGAGTCATTCCAAGTTTCTTTCCAAGGATTCCAAGTCCCATTTAACACCTCCAAAAAACAGATAAATATAGTAAAATAGAAGCCTAAAGTCAAGCTGAAAGTTATTGCAACCTCTTTCATAAGCATGTTAAAAGGTTATATGCTTATTGTTATCAGCGATCTGCACTTTTCCGACGGTTCATCTTCACACAACATATCGCACCGTGCCTTTTCACATTTTTTCGAGCATATCAAACGGGGATTGAGGGATGAATTCAAAGAACTGATCATTGTCTTTGCCGGTGACACCCTTGACCTTCTCCGCAGCGAGTACTGGATGACAGTGGAGGACGGGGGAAAACCATGGGCAGAAGAAGATCAGGGGTCGGGGGTCAGTGGTCAGGGGTCTCAGAACCACCTGAAGACTATTCTCGAAAAGATTCTCAATGAGAATGAGTCAAGTCTCGCAATTATCAGACAGGTAGAGGATATGTTTCATCCCGTCCCTGTGAAAATATATATCATCCCCGGCAACCACGACAGGATGCTTGTTGAGATAGATGACTACAAAGGCATTCTCGACAAGTACCTTGGAAACATTTCAATATTAGATGCTTCATATGAAAACAGGAGTTATGGGGTCAGGATAAGGCATGGCCACGAATATGATACGTATAACTTCGAGGAAGGAGGAGGAGTTCCTATTGGCGATGTAAATACCACAGAGCTTTTCGTATACCTTCCCTTTGAAATCAAGAAACAGTACCCCGAACTTGCCGATGAACTCAGGTGCGTTGAAGATATAAGGCCTCAGTGGAGGGTCTTCGATTATCTTGGATCAACATACCCCGAAGGAGAAATAAACCGGTGCATCAGGGAAGCAACGGAGCAAACTATTGATCATTTCTTCAAAATACCCTTTGTGGAAAGCTGGATAGAGAAGCATGACACGGCAAGCCTCCTTGATGATACAGACAAACTGGAATATATGCTCCGCTTCTTCCAATTCCTGCCATTAAGCTGGGCAGAAAAGCTTCTTAAAACCTTTTCACACTTTGAAATGGGTGAACAGCACTATGAAGAGATGGCAGAAAAGGAAGAAGCCCTTTACGTCGTATATGGACATACGCATACAGAAAACGTATCCTTCCTCGGAATCACAGAAGGTCAGCACAGATACTACGTCAATACGGGCACATGGAGGGAGCGGATTACTGCCTCAAACAAAGGTGTGTTTTCCCGCTACAAGACACTGACCTATGCGGTTTTCTACACAAAAGAGGAAAGACACACCGAATTCCCCTCTTTTGAATTGTGGAACGGCATGTTGAGGGAATAGCTTCTTTTGGAACAGGCCGCAAGTTACGGGTTACGAGTTACAGGTTAGTAGAAAAACCATGGCCGTTGTTGAAACCATAGCCCCCATATTCCTTATCATTATCTTCGGTTACATTATTCAAAGAAAGGGATTTTTCAAGGGTCAGTTTATCGCCGAGATGAACAGATTCGTCTTCCTTTTTCCATTACCCCTTCTCATATTCACGGGTATTGTCAGGTCAAATATTAAAGATGTATCGGCAATACATATTTTTTCAGTCATCCTGCCTACCCTGGCCATCATGCTCCTGTCACTCTTTGTCGGGGTTATCGGAGGGTTGAAAAAGGGGACGCTCGGAAGCTTTGTCCAGACCACCTTTCATGGCAACGTGACATATATAGGGCTCGCAGTGCTGTTTTACCTGCTTGGAGATGAAGGGCTTAAAAAAGGGAGTATCCTCATCGGTTTCCTGATTCTTGTCAATAATTCTCTTTCCATCGCCATTCTCTCCTGGACTGCCCATTCCCACAAAAATGCAGCCAAAGCATTGCTCTCCATCATCAAAACACCGGTTATCCTTGCAACCTTTGCGGGGATTATTGTCCTTTACAGTAAAATACCCATTCCCGATATCATATTCAGGAGCATGACGATTGTAGGAAATATCGCTCTCCCTATGGCGCTTCTTATCATCGGCGCATCCATTTCTATCGATACCCTGAAGAAATCATTTAAACTTTCCGCCATCGTCACCTTTATCAAACTTGTTGTACTCCCTGGTTCCGCCATCCTCTATTGCAAATTCTTCAATATCGGTCCGGGCGATATACTGCCATCAATAGTGCTCCTCGCTACCCCGACAGCCCTCACATCGTTCATACTCGCAAAAGAAATAGGGGGTGATACGGACCTTGCATCCGGTGCCGTGACCCTCTCCACTCTTGTGTCGCCCTTCACCTTCGCCCTCTGGGCATCGGTGATACTATAAAAACATACAACCCGTTAACAGGCTGTTGTCCAAACCGATTATACGCAGGAACATTGTTTCGCTCCCTGCTGCGCGCGATTCGCGTAACGGTTTCCGGCGACGAAGGAGCTGCAAAGTTTTGACGGCTTACTCATTATCAGGAATTGGAATAATTAGATAAACGATTTTTATCTGGGGAGAGAGGGGCTTATCTTTAGTTCTTTTTGGTTATAAAATAAGATTTATTCGTCTTCCAGTGCTCTTAAAATCTTATCCAGCTTTAAGTTTATCTGCTCCAGTTCCTTCTTAAATTGATCAGGCTTTGCTGATTCGGAATATTCGCTTTTCTTAAAATTGTCGGGACGCCTTGATCCGGGATATTCGCGTTTTCCAAACTGCCTTGGCCTCGGCGATTCGGAATCTCCCATTGTCCTGAAACAATCCTGGCAGTAGATGGGTTTACTTCCGGTAGGCCTAAACGGAACTTCGCAGGTGGCCCCGCATTTATCGCAGACAGCCTTGTGCGCCTGCTTGCCAAAGGCGGGCCTTCCGGAATCCCGTCCTTCGCTCCTGCTAAAACCTCCCCGAGAAGGCCTTTTTGAATCCCCTCCCTCGGACCTGTTGGAATTCTTTTTGCCAAACTTACCAGCACTGCTAAAACTTTTCATTTTTCACTTCCCCTGCCTTCCTTTTTTGGATAAGTGTACACCCTGCAACCATCAATTACAAGGATTAGCTTTCAGCTAATCTACTTTTATTCTGAATATGGTGACAAGAAACTGATAATTCAGGACCTGGCCACATATCTTTCTCTTACAATCCGTTAGAAAACTGTTAGAAGGAATTGGAGCTATTTACAACACACACGGCGAAGCCGCAAAGCTCTTCCTGTCATAGCGCAATTAACTATATCCTTTCTATCATGCCATCTTAATATTCACTGTTCCGTTGAAGAGTCCACTTTTATCTTTAAGATGACGGAACATAAGAAAATATTTCTATTTTCAGTGTTTCAGGGTTAAAATTTCAACAAAAACACAGGGGGGCGATATGGCGACTACGAAGACGAGTGTAAATCCTGAATTTTTGTACATTCCCATAGGAAGTATCGTGGTGTTGGAACAAGTACGATCGAATATTAATACAGAATCAGATTCATTCAAGTCACTCGTGCAATCAATCAAAGATAAAGGCATCTTAGAGCCTCTCCTTGTAACAAAGGGAGACGGCGACTCATACACACTCATCTGCGGTGAGAGGCGTCTGGAGGCAGCCCGGCAACTCGGACATGAATCCGTACCGGTGCGGATCATAGAAGCAGGTAAGGAATCAGGTGAGACTATAGCCTTGCAGTTGACAGAGAACTTACAAAGGGAAGACTTAAACCCCATGGATCAGGCCAAAGGAATACTCTCTTTTATACAGGCGAAGCATCCTGATAAGGGGTATGATATGGATGGAGTTATGAGTGAGTTGGTAAGTTACAACCGGAGACCGGAAGACCTGCCGGAAGAAATTGCTGTAACTGTTACAGCAATTGTTGAAATCTCAGGAAAGTCAATAAAAACGCTGTTTAACGGGCTTTCACTTTTGAAACTTTCTGATGAGATTCAGACAGC
>JAPLKD010000243.1 GCA_026388245.1 Pseudomonadota bacterium
AAACAGGCAGCATAATAAATCCCAGGATCATACTGAAGAGATACGTCGAAAAGAAACGGGCAAACTCAATCAGGATGCCTTTCCCGCGCACCGTGGATTGAAAGGTTATATGTTTATGAAAAATATAGGCATTGATGATCGCCAGAATATTCGCTAAAACCGCCGCTGACATATAGGCGACGTACCGGGGCGAGAAGAAACGCTCGAAGAGATAATCGCAAGCGACAAAAACGAGATACCCGAAAATCGTATTCCAGATGCCAACCAGGACAAAGCGTATTTTCTTTTGATGATTCAGCCATAAATCATGGGCGATTCGTTTCAAAGAATACTCCCTGTGGGCTTGAGAAAGGTATCGATCGCGTCCCTGAAGTTGGCCTGCATGTTAAATGATGTTCCTCTCCTGTTTGCAGCCATTATTCTACCAAACCGTTTTGACATGCGGGTAGTTTCTTATTTTTTCGTCTTTCGTAACCAGAACCGCTCCCAGGGAAACAGCCGTAGCAATGATTATTCGATCCGCAGGATCATTATGCAGGTCGCCCGGCAATTGGACTGATTTCAGGGCAATACTATTACTGACGGGCACAAAGTCAAAGAACGGGAGGGCTTCAGAGGCGGCAACCCAATCACCAGGACTCATTGTCAGTTGCAGTCTGCCTCGCGAAACAAGAATAGCAACCTCCCACGTACTTATGGAGGAAATAAAAATATTCCTTTCAGTTACGGCCTCATCAATTATTTGTTTAGCTGTTTCTGAAAGAAACTCCGGACTGCTGACCCACCAGATCCATACATGCGTGTCCAGAACAATCATTGCAGCGCCTTCCAATCTTCAAGAGCAACCGGTTCTGTGGGATCGTCATACTTCAGCACAGAATTGCGCAGAATCTTCAAACTATTGTCAGGATTTGCAGTATAAGGCATAACCTTCAGCACCGGTTTTCCACGATCTGTAATGATCATCGTTTCTCCGCTCTCTTCAATGAGACGAAAATATTCCAGAGCTCGTGGCTTAAATTGAGATTTCGAAACAATACGTTCCATATTCTTATTCTCCTCATTTTTACTTTATGCATAGTCATATGACCATAGTCATATCGTATTGTCAACCAAAAATAACAACCACAATAACGGAATATTGCCGTAGAGCTTTGTCAACCTATTTATGTGCTCTCTAATATGGCGTAAACCAGCCTAATCGAATAAGAGCCTAATCTATTCGCATGAATTGATCTAAAATCCAATTCATGCGAATTCGCCTTCATTCATATAACTTCGTTGCCTTCATCGTCATCTCCTCGACGTACTAAAATGTACGCCTCTGTCGCCTCCTCCTCGTCGCCTCGTTCTATCTTTGAATCCGAATTGGTATCAGCACCCAGTTCGGAATTGGGGCCAAACCAAGCCATGAAGGCTGTTTTGAGTTTTGTGTTAAGTTTTGAATTATAAACTGTAAATGGGTAAATGGGTGAGTGGGTTATAAGAAACTGGCGTAAACTATTGTCAGTTGCTTGATGTATTTTAACTTTACTTGAACAATTTTATATATTTTATCAAGATCAAGTTTAAGGTAATCATGCACAAGCACATTTCTAAAAGCCGCCATACCTTCCAATTCTTTTAACAATTCTTGAGAGATAATATTCTCTTCTGCCAGTATTTGAAAAATATCAGCATATGTTTCGGGTTTTCTATACCCATGATCAGATATTATGTGGTTTCCGATATCAAGAAGACATTCTATTGACAGATGCAGGTATCGTTCAGCAGTTGCATGAATAAAAGTATCATTCTTAAATTTTTGTAGATCGTATTTCTGTATAATATTTAATGTTTTAAGATATTCACGAATTTTCTCCAATTTGGCTGCAACTAACTCTTTTTTAACCAAAGTAACTACCCGCCTTAGCTTTTTCCTTTATATATTTCAATTGAATTTTTCGCAAATGATCAGTATCAAGGTATTCTTGCAATGCAAGTGTTTCATAAACAACGCGGTTATTAATGTTATCTTTCAGTAGAATACCATTCTTTATAACCTCATATCTGAGGAGAGGAGAAGCATTGTTTAAGACAACAATATCTATTTTTTCATTATTAAGAATTCTTACCAGTCTTTCCATAAGCTTCAGGCGATAAGTAAATACATCTATTCTTTTACTAAAGTATACAGCAACATCAATATCGCTCATGGGGGTATCTTTTTTTGCTGCAATTGAACCGAAAAAATAGGCAAACCTGACATTTCTGTCAGAGGAAAAAACACCTTTTAGGGTCTTGATTAATTCATCCACAATCGAAGTATACATCAAAGAACAGGGCTTGTAAATAATAGGAACGGATTCTATGTCCAGGGTGAATGTTGGGTGTTGGGTTAATAGAGTTTATTGGGTTTGTGGAGTTTGTAGCGTTCGGGTGGGCTATGATGATTCAGCCACAAATCATGGGCGATTCGTTTCAAAGAGTGCTCCCCGGCGTTAATCGAAATTAATCCGTTCCTTTTCGATGACCAGCGGCCGCTTCAAGACTTGCGTATGGATGGGTTTGTCTGCCGGCAATATAATACTTGACATCACCGCAAAACTGCTTTACACTTTTGCACCATGATAACAAGAATTGCAGAGCTGCCGGACAATCGTTCCTTCTTTCTTTTCGGGCCTCGCCAGACGGGGAAATCCTCCCTCATCCGTGCTAAATTTGGCGATGATGCCTGGACGGTGAACCTCCTCCACGGAGATGAGTACAGCCGCTATGCCAAGCATCCGGCTCAGTACCGGCTCGATGCTGTGGAAAAGATTAGAACAGGGGATACGCGAAGCTTCGTCCTGGACGAGGTACAGCGGATACCGGAACTTCTAAACGAAGTCCACGCATTGATGGAGGAGCATCCCGACCGACAGTTCATTCTCTTGGGCTCCAGCGCCCGCAAGTTGAAGCGCGGGGGGGGCCAATCTCCTGGCCGGGAGGGCGGTGCAGCGGCTCCTCTTCCCCTTTACACTTGCAGAACTGGGGGAGCATTTCAGTCTGGACGATGCGCTTCGTTTCGGGACCCTTCCTCCTCTCCTGGGGCTAAATGACTCCGAAAAACAGGATACCCTAAAGGCATATACCGAGACGTACCTGCGGGAAGAGGTACAGATGGAAGGGTATGTCCGCAACCTGGGGGGATTCTACCGTTTCCTGGAGATGGCCGCATCAGCCTCCGGGGAGCTGCTTAATTTCTCCAATATCGCCAGGGAGTGCCATCTGCCGATCAGGACTGTGCAGTCTTACTACGAAATACTGGAAGATACCCTCATCGGTTTCCGTCTTCAGCCCTGGTTGAAGAGTGAGCGCAAACGAATGGTAGCCCATCCAAAGTTCTATTTTTTTGACACCGGAGTAACCAACGCCGTAAACCGCCGACTTGCGGCACCGCCCGACCCGAGACTGACAGGGCGCCTCTTCGAGCAATTCATTGTCCTTGAACTCCATCGTTACCTCAACTATGCCCGCTCGGAAACGCGAATATTTTTTTGGAGGACCAATACAGGCGCGGAGGTGGATCTGATATTGGAGAGGCACGGCAAGCTGACCGGCGCTTATGAGATCAAATCGGCAACAGAGGTGAGCGGTAACGACTTCTCGGGACTGCGTGCCTTCCGCAACGACAACCCCGGCGTGTCTCCGGCGATTGTGTATCGGGGGACCCAGGCATACCGAACGGACGGCATCCGGGTGATCCCGTGGAAGACGTTTCTCGACGAGGCAAGGCAAGATGGGGTAGCAACTGACCCCGCCTCCCCGGAATCACCCGTGCTTTGAACTCGACCGTTTCGGATTCGCCTTTATTTATGAAATCCAGGATGGTTTCCTCGTTCATTTCTTCTCCGGGCGGCCCGCCTCAAGGATGATTTCACTAAGTGGTCGAGTATCTGTTTCAAAATTTGCTCCCCGGCGTTAATCGAAATTAATCCGTTCCTTTTCAACCACTAAAGGCCTTTTCAGAACTTGGGTATGGATAGCACCGATGTATTCGCCGATGATGCCGATAAAGAACAACTGAACTGCGGCGAAGAAAAACAAGCTGATGACCAGCGGCGCCAAGCCGAGCTGGAACGAATCCCAGTACACCAGCTTGTACACCAGGTAGCCAAGCGCCACCAATAAACTTCTAAAATCTCTGGAAAGTCAATACGGACGCTGTTTAACATGATTTCACTTTTAAAACTTTCTCCTGAGATTCAGAGTGCAATTCGAGAGGAAAATCTCCCCGTTTCCCAAGACTACAACTTTTTTATTTCAACCACGTAGGCGTTAAAATAACCTTTCTTATAAGATCCCAAGACTTCAACTGAAAACTCTTTATTCCCGGACACCTCCTGTACGATTTTTTTGATAAATTGGCCTCCCAACCATGGGTAGTGATACACCAGAACAAAATGATCCGGAAACTTGAACTTGTTTCCAGACGCTTTAAGCACATGTGCGATATAATAAACGTTGGGAAGCGGTTTGTTGACATATCGGGACACAGAGTAGTGCGTTAAAAAATAATCCGGAAGGCTTACATATATTGGCACATCTTTAGATATTTGCTTCTCAATCAGACCAATATATTCTTTTTGCACTTTATAGCCGTCAATATACTCTTCCGACCGCTCCGCCATCGCAATGCTTGAATACGGGATCGGGGGATAGAGTATTCCGCTCCTGTTAATGAGACACACTCCAATGATGATCAAGAGCAGAATTTCTTTTACCATAGTCTTTTTTATCATCTTGTCGACCGTGTAATAATTCACAAAAGACATCGACGGGATGGCGTAAAAGAAGTATCTGGACAGGAAATGGGGGGCA
>JAPLKD010000159.1 GCA_026388245.1 Pseudomonadota bacterium
TCAGGATTAAGTCTGGATATAAGCGTCCCAGGAGTGTTTCGGGTCTCGACAGAGGTGATCGTCATTCATTTCCGATAGGAATAGTGTATCATTACAGAAAGGAGTTCATCGACCATGGCCGACTACATGAAAAAACCAAAAGGCTGGAAGGACCTCTCCCCCGAGAAGCTGGCCGAGTTAATGAACCGACGCAGTGAGGGTTATCTCCCTGCGCTGCTCGGCTTCACGTTGATATCGGTATCGAAGGAGCACGTGCGGGCCAGCATGGAGATTGCGAAGCACCACCTGGCCCCCAACGATTATCTGCATGCGGCTTCCGTCATTACGCTGGCCGACACGACCTGCGGATACGCAACCATCATCAACCTTCCCGAAAGCGCAGGTGGTTTCACAACTATCGAGCTGAAGACCAACTTCCTCGGCACGTCCCGCGAAGGCGTCATATTCTGCGAGGGGACACCTGCCCACATCGGTATGCGTACGATGGTCTGGGACGCCCGCGTATGGGATGAAAAATCGGGAAGAAACCTCGCGCTTTTCCGCTGCACCCAGATGATCCTGCCGAAACAGCAATAAGCCATCGCCGAAGACGGCAAGTTCGGGTATATTTTTCAAGTATGTTTATTTTTTCTACGGATGTTAAAATTTATATTTACCGGCTATCATATTGCGATAGATTTCATCATTCAGGGGCACATAACCTTCGCTTCCCGGTAAAAGCACATAAACTCCTTCCTTTACCTGTGAAGGATCATATCCCTGATTCTTGAGGTTGTTTTTTTTAATCTTGTGTGTGGCGGTCCATTCAAAATCCGGCACGAAACGAACAAATAGCGGTACCGCGTATTTCGGCAGGCTTGTTTTCAGATGCCCTGCCAGCTTGGATATTTCGATGGGCGTTTTTTCATCCGTTATGATTGCCGCCATCCCTGCCTTTCCGTCGGTCCCCGGTATGGTTATGCCGTAAGCGACAGACGACGAAACACCAGGAAACGTGTCGATGGCCCTTTCGACTTCCTGGGTCGATACATTTTCACCTTTCCAGCGGAAGGTGTCGCCCACACGGTCAGCAAACTGCGCGTGACGGAAACCCATATTCCTGAGCATGTCACCGGTATTGAACCACATGTCTCCTTTTGTAAAGGCGTTGCGGATTATTTTTTCCTCGTTTTTTTTCTTATCAGAATAGCCGGGAAAAGGCGTTTTTTCGGTAATTTCCATGATCAAGAGGCCGGTCTCGCCTTTTCCCACTTTTTTCAAGAAGCCTTGATAATCTCTCACGGGTATGTCGTTTTCGGTATCGTATGCCACCAGGGCAAAGGGTGTTATGCTGGTGCCAACGCTGTAATCAAAATTGAAAATATTGGTAAAGACACCCACACCCTCGGCCGCTCCGTAAAACTCATACACTTTTTTTATACCGAAACGCTTTTTGAAAGGCATCCAGATGTCGGGTCTCAGGCCATTGCCTATGATGTATTTCAGAGTGGTCTTGTTATCGTCTGGTTGGGCGGGCTGCGACATCAGATAACGACAAACCTCTCCCACATACACGAAGTGGGTTACCCGGAATTGTCTCACATCGTCGAGAAATTTGCTGACACTGAATATTCTGCGAAGGGCCACTGCCGCGCCGTTGTATAATGCCGGGGGCCATCCCACGGTCATGGCGTTGGTATGGAAAAAAGGAAGGGGGATGTAGATTGTATCGGATGGCTTCACACGCATGACCACTCTTCCAAACCAGAACATGGCCGATACTGTGCGTTTATTGATGATGACTGCCGCTTTGGGTAGCCCGCCGGAGGTGCCCGAAGTGTACACGTAAGCAATGGCGTCTTTCAGTGTGATGTTTGGTGTAGTGGGTGGATTTTCGGTACTCATGCTTGCCAACTCCCCGGTGATGTCGATGATGTCTTTGGGCGCTATTTTTCCTTCGTCGCGCACCATGCACAGCGCCGATTTTTCCAGGTCTATTGCCGCGCGGGCATCACTAAAAAAGCCATAACACTCCTCGCCGATGATTACGATCTTGCCTTTGTTGAGATTGAAGCTGTGCACCAGGGATTCGCCCCGCTGGTTCGTGTTGATGAGCGAGGCGATGGCACCGACCTTTGAACATCCGCAGTACGCGGCAAGCAGTTCGGGCCGGTTTTCGAAACAAAGTGTTACCACATCGCCTCTGCTGACGCCCTTCGAGATCAGATAATGGGCGTAAAGGTTCGCCCTTTTGTTCAGCTCGCGGTAGGTCAGCGAGCCGTCGGGTGACTTCACCGCAGCGTTTTCCGGATATTTTTTCGCAGTATTTTCCAGTTCCAGGCCCCAAGAATTGTTGCTGTCGCTGCCGATGGACTTAAGGCCTTTTAGGGCGCTGATGACCATTGACGGCAGGCGCCACAGATTCAGAAATATTTTTACTGTGAATTCGAGAGAGCTGATGGTTGTGTGGCTCTTTGCTGGCTGTGCACGCACGATTTATACTCCTTTCTTTTTTATAATGACGCCGAGGTGTTGCAACCCGCGCTTTTCTTAGAAACGGGATTTCAGTATGAAGTTCATAATAACCGTACGCAGGGTTATAAATCACTCAATATGTTACCGCATGGGTTTAGTGATAATCCTAACATTGTTATATATCAAGTCTCTTTTGCGGATCATACCAGAAAGAAAAGGGCTGAATCATGCTGGTGACTGGGAGTTTTTCAGTCCAGAATTAACGATCGGCCATTGGGCAGGGGTAAGGAGGCAATCAGATCGGAAGATGACGATTTTATCAATCAACGAAGTCCCACACTTCACCTACCGAATCCACACATGCTACTTGAAAAATAAATTGAGGATTTCCATTTGAATTGTGTTATCCGGCATTTCTAATGAGCCAAGCAAAGATTTGACTCCACACAAGCCTTGCCAAGAAATAACCAGTATTGTGTCCCCGGAATGCTGTCTTTGTCGTAACA
>JAPLKD010000096.1 GCA_026388245.1 Pseudomonadota bacterium
TTTCAATTCAACTGCTGCCTCGTCTATTGTGCTGTCAACATTTTGCGTCCAGCTCGCTATATTATAAGAGTGATCGTTACATCTTTGAGCAAAGGGGATGACCTCTTTTTCGTCTTTCAACAATGTTTTGAAGGAGATAAAACGGGTTTTTTCTTCGAGAGGAGAAAACCAGACCTTTTCTGTAACCCCGAACCCGTGGATCAAAACGACCCATGGGTTTTCACTGGAAATCTTTATTATCAAAAGCAATCCCCTATAGTAATAATTTTACAACAACTTGCATTACTTTTTTTGTCTGTTCAGTAACCTTATATCTCTCGTCAATCCTGTGCCCTATGATCCATATTATATCATCGTTCGAGATAAGAAGCGGAATTTGTCTTCTTTGTTCTTTCGGTATCTTTCTGGATATAAAAAAATCCTTAATCTTTACATAATTATTCATCCCAAGAGGGGAAAATCTATCACCTTCCTGAAAGGTCCTCACGCATAAGTCACCAATTTTATCTGCATCAAAAAAAGCGATGTTTCTGTCAAGAGCAAATACCCCCTCCTGCCCCATTTTGGCAAATAAAGGATTGCCATCTACCTCCAGCAGATTAATATCAAGGATAAGCTTAAAAGGCTCCAATCTGTTTTCGGCAAGCTTGATGGGGAAAACATCTTCTATAACGGGTCCTGTCTGCTTATTTGTAAATATCAATCTGTCATAAATGCGTTTCACCTTTATGCCATGGGGTAAAGTGATGGCCAGATTCGGCCTGCTGCCTCTCAAAATTTTATCAATCAGCCGGTGATGTTCTCTGAGTGCGATAAACCCCGGCTCCAATTGATCAAGGGTGTTAGCTATTACTCTGAACCTTGTTTCAGCATCTAATTCATCCAATGCTTTAATCTCAAGGGATATATCCTGTGCTTCAGGCTTCAAATGGCTCTCTATAAATCTCACAGCCCTCTCTTCAAAGAAATTGTTAATGTTCGTCATATCGTGCAGCAATAAAAAAATCTTTTCTTTGAAGGCGGGATTTAACTTTTTCATGAGAGGCATTATCTCTTTTCTCACATAATTCCTCTCATATACAATTTTGCTGTTTGATGAATCTTCCACATAGGATATTGAAGAAGCATTAACATATTCCTCAATTTCAGACCTGTATATGTTGAGGAACGGTCTAATAATCCTGCCCCGCTTTATGGGAATAGATGCTAAACCTCTTATCCCGCTTCCCTTTAACATCCTTAAAATAAACGTCTCTACCTGGTCGTCAAGGTTGTGTGCAACTGCAATCTTGTCGTAAGCATGTTCCAGGGAAATTTCATAAAAGAAATTGTAACGCACATCTCTCCCTGCGTGCTGAAGCGATATGCCCCGTTCTTTTGCATATGCCCTGACATCAAGCCTCTTCACATAACAGGGGAAAGAAAATTTCCGTGCAAGTGTTTCGATAAACTGTTGGTCCCTGTGGGACTCTTCACCTCTCAGAAGGTGATTTACATGTGCAATACCGATTTTGAAGCGATCCCGTTGTGCTATCTCAGCCAAAACATACAATAAAGCAGTTGAGTCTATACCACCGGAAAGGCCAATGAGGACATTGTCTCCATCTTCGATGAGGTGTTCTTTTTCAATAGTTTTTTTGACTTTATTGGTAAGATCCATGAGAATCAGTTCAACGTTCTATGTT
>JAPLKD010000231.1 GCA_026388245.1 Pseudomonadota bacterium
GGTAGATTCGGTAAATTCACGGGCAAGGAGTTTGCCGAATAATGCCGTTTTTCCTTCTTCCAAAAAACGGCAGATAAAAGTATGAATAAAATTGCTGAGTTTTTCTTCGGGAGTATCCGTTTCATTGATGCCGAAGGTAAGGGGATATTTTCGTATGGCAAGTTCACGGTAGTATTTTAAAACGGCCAGATATAATCTTTCTTTGTCGCCGAAATAATAGTTTATTGCCGCAAGATTCACACCGGAACGTTTGCATATGTCCCTTATCGTGGCTTTATTGTAACCTTGTTCTGCAAAGACTTCTCCTGCGATTTCCAGGATCAATTCAACTTTGGGCTTTTCTTTAATTTTAGAATTCATATAAATCAAACAATCGATTAAAACAATTGTATTAATATTTTCTCATTTGTCAAGACTTTTTTACTAACTGTAAGAAGCACGTAATATGTCCGGTCTTGTAGCACATAAACTGTCCGGTTAAGAAGTTACCGTATTTAGGAGGTAACGAATGAAGCGGACAGAGCTACTACAGGAGATACGGAGGATGCGATTCGAAGAGTTATACGGGGGATGGCAGAAAGGGCGATTAAGCCAGGAAGAAGCTGCGCAGATATTAGGGGTATGCGACCGAACCTTTCGGCGACAGATTTGCCGTTATGAAGAGAGCGGTCTGGAAGGGCTCAATGCTAGGCGCCTTACCCAGGCCTCACACCGGCGTGCGCCGGTGGATGAAGTCATAGCATTAGGGGAGCGATACAGAAAGAGTTATCGAGGATGGAATGTGAAGCATTTTTATTCTTGGTATTCACGGGATGGTGGAAAGCGGAGTTATACCTGGGTCAAGAACACGCTTCAGCGACAAGGATTGGTTTCAAAGTCCAAGAAGAAAGGTGCTCATCGTCTCAGAAGAGAACGCAGCCCCTTGCCGGGGATGATGTTGCATCAAGACGGGAGCAGCCATGAATGGGTTTTAGGCAAGAAGTGGGATTTGATAGTGACAATGGATGATGCAACAAATCAACATTACAGCATGTTTTTTGTTTATGAGGAGGGAACAGCCAGCAGTTTTCAGGGCGTGCAGGATGTTATTATGAAAAGGGGGTTATTTAGTTCAATTTACACGGACAGAGGCAGTCATTACTGGTTTACGCCTGAAGAAGGAGGCAAGGTCAATAAAACCCAGCTTACCCAGTTTGGTAGAGCGATGCAACAGTTAGGCGTTGGGATGATCCCAGCCTATTCACCGGAAGCAAGAGGACGAAGCGAAAGGATGTTCCGAACACATCAGGATAGACTAACCAAGGAGCTTGCCGCCAATAACATTACCACCATGGATGCGGCCAATCGTTATCTGAAAAAAGTATACCAACCGGCCTTCAACAAAGAGTTTAGACAAGAAGCATTAGAAAAAGGATCGGCTTTTGTACCTTGGATAGGAACTCATATCGAAGACATTCTTTGTGAACATCACGAACGAACGGTTACTTCCGATAATTGTGTCAGCTTTGAAGGGAAAACCTTACAAATACCCCCTGACAAGTATCGTTGTCATTACGTCCGGGTAAAAGTAAATGTCCATCGTTACATAGACGGTTCTCTGGCCATTTTCCATGGCCCACGTAGACTGGCTGATTATGATGAAAATGGACTTCTGAAAAACAAGAAAAAAGAAAAGGCAGCGTAAGTCCGCCGCTCGCCACTTTTCTTAAGCATGGCAAAAGCGGACAAATCATGTGCTACAGAACCGGACATTTCTATTTGTTGACAACATTGGGGTTTAATTTTCTTGACAGGTGAAAATCGTCTCCATATAATTAACGTTATTTCGCTTTTGCAACGGCGTAAATCACGGATACTATAGTATCCTC
>JAPLKD010000043.1 GCA_026388245.1 Pseudomonadota bacterium
TTACGGGCTTTTAAAAAGACAGGACGAAGATCTCTTTATATATCTCTGCATGGAAAGGGAAGACATATGGAGGGGTGTTACAGACCTCACACTGAAGGACAACGAAGCCCTCACAGGGCTCTTTGATAACAGAATAAAAAACCTATACGGAGGGAACATATGAAATTCAAAGACAAAGTTATATTCATAACAGGTGGAGCAAAAGGCCTCGGGAAGGCAACGGCAACGGCATTTCTCGAAGAAGGTGCACAGGTGGCTGTGTGCGGCACACACAAAGAGGCCGTATTAAAATTTGAGGAAGAGTTTAAAGGAAAACCTGTCCTTGCCTTTCATGCTGATATTACAAATTACGAAGAAATGGAGAATGTGCTGGGAAAAACCATAGAAGCATGGGGTAAAGTAGATATACTCTTTAACAATGCCGGCGTTGTAAACCCTCTTATCCCATCGGAAAAGATGAAAAAAGCCGATTTTGACAAGGTAATTGATGTTAACCTGAAAGGCACCTTTTATGTCACACAGATCTTTGGCAAAAAGATGATTGAGCAAAAATCAGGCCGGATCATCAGCGTTGCCTCGCAAGTAGCACTCTTTGGAGAAAAAGGCTTTTTACCCTATTCTATCAGCAAGTCGGCAGTAATGCTCATGACAAGGTCCCTGGCTTATGAATGGTCAAAACACGGGGTAACCTTATGTGCTATCGCTCCGGGTTTTATAAAGGGCGGCATGAATGAGGGCCTTATCAGAAAAGAGATATTTGTTGATTACCTCTCAAAAAGGACACCTATCGGGAGGATGGCCAAGGTTGAGGAATTTGTGTCCTGCATCTTGTTCCTTGCTTCTGACGGCGCCCAATACATAAACGGTGAGACCCTCACCATGGATGGCGGCATGACAGGATATACACCGGAATCGCTCGTGGATTTCATCATGAAAGGAAAATAACATGGATATTATCCCTTTTATCCAGTTTACCCTTAACACCCGATACATCCTGAGATGGGTCACCGGTGGGATAATTTTCTTTATCCCTGTTGCAAATTTCCTGTCTCTGGGCTATCTGTCCAAGTCATCACGACTTCTCACTATAGGAAGTATCGGGCTTCCCACATGGGAAAGAAGGGGTGAAATATGGATGGAAGGGGTTAAAATCCTTTTCGTATTCATCCTCTATGAGGCAATTCCATTTTTTCTTTTCTCTTTCGGGTTTTTTCTGGTAGCCCTTCATAGCGTCACCGCCTTTTTCGGTCACATTATCATAAACGTTGCCTATATTGCGCTTCTGATCTTTTCTTTCTTCCTGCCATTCGCATTTGCAACCTTTGCTGAACAGATGGATTTGAGAAAGGCGCTGGAATTCGAAAAGATAGCAAAAGGTATTAAGGAAGTATTTATCCCCTACCTCGGTGGCTATGCGGGAACCGGTCTTGTCTTGTTCATCTTTTACAAAACAGTGCTCCGCATTCCTTTTCTTGGTTTCTTCATATGGATAGTGCTCACCTACTATGTACTCCTGTTGGCCACATATTACTTTACACAGCTTTACATAAAAACCTCCCTCTCAACAGAGAAAATGTCTGGAGAGGCCATCCAGGAAAGTAATGAAGGCTGATCACCGTCCGAATCTCAGGAGAATTTTTTAAGAGTGATATCGTGCAGAACATTGTGGAATAAGACTTTCCAGAGATTTGAGCGACTGTATTCACTGTGAATATAATTTCCTTGGTTCGGCGATTCTCACAAGTCTTCAGGGGTAAGACCGGTATACTTGGCGATTCGTGCCAACATCTTTGGGCCTATTTCTTCACGATCATGGAATGCAAAAACGTAATCGGGCCAATTGGGACGTACAAGAACACGATGAGAAGTGCCGTGCTAACGCTTGATTGTCCAACCAATGTGAAGCAA
>JAPLKD010000258.1 GCA_026388245.1 Pseudomonadota bacterium
ATAAAAAGACTCTTTTTATGCTTTTGCTTACATATAAAATTATCGTTCCAAAAAAAAATAAACTTAAGATAATTTACCGGACAACAATATACAAATAACACTTTTTAGACGATTAGAAAAGATTATTTACCAGATTTCATATTGTTTCATCCGCAAAATATTATAATTTGTTTCATCCGCAAAAACAATGGTATAATTATCTCAAATTTATAAGATAACATGAAAATTCCAAAGTTAATCTTCATCAGGACAAGAATCCGATCATTAAGGAATCTGCTTAATAAATCCAGAAAAAAACCGATAATACTTTTTAAGTTGACATCATGGAGGAGTGAACATGTCTAATTGTCTAAGAAGTGTTATTTGTATATTGTTGTCCGGTATCATTTTCGTATTTCTTTTTGCTTTTCCTCATGTTGCATCTTCTGAGTCAGGACAAGACGAACTCAATATCAAGAGGGACGAGGAGAAAACCGTATATACCATCGGTTCTTCACATGCAGATAAAAAGGATCAGGCAGAAGAAGACAAGGAAAATTCCTGGGAAATGTTAAAAAATATGAATTTATGGATGAAAAATAAGTAACTGGTACAAATATTGCATCTTGCATCTATGTCTTGAGTTGATTATATGACCGATTATACCAATATGCTTGATACGATTTTGACCTCACACCTTCTACAGAAGAAACGGGCGAACATCCTGAGAATGAATGCTGTGAATGGTGTAGTTGATATGCGATTCAATAATCTCCTCAATCAAAGCTTAGAAAAACTTCAGGCTGGAAACAACAAAACAATGTCATTGAAACAGTTGCCCGCTCCATCTACTGTGGATTCTTTCAATGAAGCATTAAAATTTGTCCTTAAGCAAGAAGGTGTGAAGTTCGTGCATCGGGATGGCGGGAGCGGTGAATCATCAAAATACGGCATCCTTCAGTCAACAGCCAGGGAGTATGGTTATAACGGCAATATCAAAAACATTACGTTAGACGATGTAAAGATCATCTACCGTAAAATCTGGGAAAAATCAGGTGCATCTTCACTTCCGCCGGCTTTGAGTGTCGTCCATTTTGACACCTATGTCAATAGCCCTGCAATGGCGAGGAAACTACTCAGCCGTTCCAATAAAGATATAAACACTTACCTTAAGATGAGGGAGCAGCGATATGTCGGTCTGGCTGAAAGAAAACCGGAGGTTTATGCAAGATATCTCAAAGGGTGGAAAAATAGGGTTGAAAGCCTTAGGGTCATGGTTGCCGGTCTCGAAAGAAGTTCCGTTCAGACAGCCTGACGCAGAGGGGCTGATATTATAAATGATTTGGTGTAAAAAATGCTTAAAGAAAATATTTCCAGGAGGTAACTCAATGAAAAAGATGTTGATAGCAATCGTTATGTGCATGTTTTTAATGGGTGTAGTCGGTGAGGTTATTGCAGCAGGTACAGCAGCAGAAGCTGAGGCAATGGTCAAAAAAGCAATTTCATATTACAAGGCAAACGGAAAGGATAAGGCCTTTACAGAAATAAGCGATCGCAAAGGACAATTTGTAAAAGATGATCTTTATGTCTTTGTCTATGATCTGAACGGGAAATGCGTTGCTCATGGATTTAATCAGAAAATGGTCGGCAAAGATTTTATCGAGGTAAAAGACTCTGATGGAAGGTTCTATGTAAAAGATAGGATTGAACTGGCAAAATCAAAGGGAAAAGGCTGGCAGGATTATAAATTTACAAACCCGTTGACAAAGAAGATCGAGAATAAAACTGCGTATATTGAAAAGGCTGACGACTATATCTTCGGTTGCGGAGCTTATAAGTAATCATGAAACAATATTTAAACATAGGGGTTTGATATGAAACAATATTTTATGAATTTAAGATTGTCGAAAAAATTATTAATTTCTCCTATGGTGGCGAGCATCTTCCTGATAATTTTAGGTATCGTCTCTTACACCAGTCTGATGAACCAGAATAAGGCAATTGATATCATGTATAATGACAGTTTTGTTGGATATCAAACCTCAGTTCAGATCGTTAATGATGTTACAAATATTCATGCAAATATTTATAAGGTAATCAGTTGGGCGAACGCAAATTATGAAGGGACAAAGATTAGCGCCCTGGGCAAAGAACAGATGGCGATGCTTGAAAAGAATATCGGTGTAATTGAGAAAAAGTTGAAAACTGCCAAGCTGTCACCTAAGGAGAAAGAACTTTACCAGGCAGCGCTCATGAGCCTTCAAGAATACAAAAAGCCGGCAGAAGGCGTCATTGATATGGCATCGGGTGATACGGCTTCTGCAACGATGTTCATGGGTATGGCTGACGACAAGTTCCAGATATTGAATAAAAGCCTACGTGAGTTATTGGAGTTTGAAAACGTTCAGAGCAAGGGGAGTTATGAGTTTTCTCTCAAAGTGTTTAACAGAATCCTTGTAGTCATGGTTATAGTGCTGTGTATTGCGATTGCATTGTCTCTTTTCATAAGTATAGGCATGGGCAGGCTGATTCTTGCCCCCATCAAAAAAACAATCGAGGTAATGGATCATATCTCACAGGGCGATCTCACAAAAAGGGTTGATACCCTCTCAAGGGATGAAATAGGGGAAATGGGTAACCATTTCAACTCCCTTTTGGAAAGGTTCCATGAAACTATCATGAAGATTGCAGAGAGCAGCAATAAGTTCGCTTCGGCCACAAACACGCTCAACGGCAGCGCTGAACAAATGGCGGCAGCCGTGGAAGAGGTGGCAACACAGGTAAACTCCGTAGCAACGGCCAGCGAGGAGATGTCTACTACCTCCTCAGAGATTGCCCAGAACTGCGTAATGGCAGCGAAGAGCGCTGACAAGGCAAATACTTCTGCTGAAAGCGGAGAAGTTATAGTCCGCAAAACTGTTGCAACAATGAATCAAATCAAAGAAATGGTAAAACAGTCTGCCAGGATTAATCAAAAGCTTGGGGAAAGGTCTGACCAGATCGGTCCGGTAGTGGGACTTATTAACGATATCGCCGATCAGACAAATCTCCTTGCCTTAAATGCAGCGATTGAGGCAGCAAGGGCAGGTGAACACGGGAGAGGTTTTGCAGTTGTTGCCGATGAGGTCCGTAAACTCGCAGAAAGGACTACTGAAGCAACAAAAGAAATCGCTCAAACAATTCAGGCAATGCAGTTAGAGACAAAAAGCGCTGTAACTTCAATGGAAGAGGGGGTAAGAGAGGTTGAAGCCGGGAGCGAAGAGGCAAAGAAATCCGGTGATGCATTAAAAGACATTCTTATGCAGATCAGCACTGTAACGACAGAAGTGAATCAGATCGCCGTTGCCTCTGAAGAGCAAACAGCTACTACGAATGAGATTGCAAACAACATCCAGCAGATCTCAGAGGTTATGCAACAGACTGCAAGAAATATTCAAGAGAACGCTGATGCTGCTGCCCAGCTTGCAAAACTCTCGAAAGATTTGCAGAAGTCCATAGAACAGTTCAGCGTATAAGAAGGCGGTGAAGTGCTTGTAATAATTGGTTGTGCAGTTGTCCTTATATCTGTTATAGGGGGCTATATGGAGGCGGGTGGCCCCCTTCTCGTTCTCGTACAAATTGCAGAGTATATCATCATCGGGGGATCAGCCATTGGCGCATTGCTTATCTCAACTCCAAGCAAACTGCTTAAAAAACTTGTTAAAAATGCGTTAGGAACTATAAAAGCCAGTAAAATCAATAAACAAATGTATCTCGACCTTCTTAAACTGCTCTATGAATTATTTAATGTTATCAGAAAAGACGGACTTATTGCCATTGAATCACACATTGAAAAACCGGCAGAAAGTGCGATTTTTCAAAAATACCCTGTATTTCTCAGTCAAGCTCATCTCATCGAATTTATTTCAGACACATTACGCCTTGTCATAATGGGCGGCGTACCTCCACAAGAAATTGAAATACTTATGGATGCAGATATTGAATTGCATCATAGTGAAGGTGCAAAACCAGGCATGATTCTTCAGAAGATAGGAGATTCCCTGCCAGGCCTTGGCATTGTAGCGGCGGTACTCGGGATAATCATAACGATGCAGGCTATAACCGGTCCTCCTGAAGAAATTGGACAGAAAGTTGCAGCAGCACTTGTTGGAACTTTCCTTGGTATTTTTCTATCTTACGGGTTTATCCAACCCATCGCTACAAATATGGACCTTTCTAATGACGATGAATCAGGGACCTATGGTGTAATCAAATCAGGAATAATATGTGCCGCCAAAGGCTTAAATCCTATTGTAGCAGTTGAATTTGCACGAAGGTCAATCTCGAGTGATTTTCGTCCATCGTTTCAGGAGATGGAAAGCTATGTGAAAGGGTCAAAATGAGTGAAGATAAGCGTCAGATGTCAGTAAGAATTGTTGTAAAGAAAAAACATGGCGGAGGACATCATGGAGGTGCATGGAAGGTAGCATACGCTGACTTTGTTACTGCCATGATGGCGCTATTCATTGTGTTATGGATAGTAGGTCAAAACAGCGGTACAAAACAAGCCATTGCAGCCTATTTTAAGGATCCGACTATTCTTGCCGGAGGAAGCGGAATACATGCAGGTCAGTCGCAATCCCCCCCTGCGCCCGTACTTTTCCCGAAACCGGGAGCAACTGACACATCCATGGTACTTCAGGCAATCCAAACACAAGCCGCTTTAATAAATCGTGAGATGGAAAAACTAAAGACAGAAAGCATAAAAATTGAAAAGATTATCTCTTCAGTCCCTGCATTTGAAAAGTTTAAAGACAAGATAAAAATAAGCGTTTCAAAAGATGGTATGAAGATTGAACTTATTGAGAATTCACAAGGTTTGTTCTTCGATGTGGGAAGCGCGAAAGTAAAACCGGAAACGATAAGGCTGCTGAAACTCCTTGCGGAAGAAATCAGAAAACTACCCAATCAGGTAATAATAGAAGGGCATACCGATGCGCGTCCCTATATTACCCCTGGATACTCTAACTGGGAATTAAGCACGGAAAGGGCTAATTCTGCAAGAAAACTCCTCGGGGAAAATGGTCTGAGAAAAGACCAGATTAGAGAAGTAAGGGGATATGCGGACAGGTTCCTGAAGCATCCGGACAAACCCCTGGACTTTGCGAACAGAAGGGTTAACATAATCGTAGCAATTCCCCAACAATCTGATGATAATAAATCAACAGCAGGCAAAACATCTCAGCAGGCCAAATAGTAAGGATTAAAGTATAAATAGTAATATGCACACAATTCTTATTGTAGATGACAGCCCCTCAGCCCTTAAAATGCTCAATGCCTTACTGTCAAAAGATCAGACATATCAAATTTATCAGGCAGGCGACGCAGAAGAGGGAATTAAGATTGCGAGAGACATAAGGCCGGATATCATCATCAGCGATTATTACATGCCAGGAAAGGATGGCCTTGAGTTTTGCCGGGAAATAAAAAATGACACAGAACTTTCAAGCATTATCTTTATCCTCCTCACCTCTGAAACTGATGTAGCTAAGAAGATCGAGGGGCTTGAAGGGGGTGTGGATGACTATATCGAAAAAACGATATCAACAAAAGTCCTGCTTGGTAAAGTCAAGGCCTTCCTTAAGATTAAGACTCTTCAAAACGAACTGACAAAAGAAAAACAGAAACTTCAAGTGGCTAATGAACAACTGAGGAAAAATTTCAAAGAACTTGTTGTGGTTTTGCTTAAGATTCTTGAAATACAGATTCCAGGAGCAGGAAACAGGGCTGATATTGCAAGGGCTATTGCAAAATACATTGCAGGAAAACTCGAACTCGACGAGGAAGTGAAGAAAAATATTATATTTGGCGCAGTATTACATGAAATAGGAAAAATAGGTCTACCCGAAAAGCTTATTAAGTCCGATTTAAACAGTTTGGAGCCGCATAAGATAGAATTGTATTATCGATTTCCCATAATCGGCTCTATAATAGTATCCACCTTCACCGGCTATGCTGATGCCGCTTACGATGTATGTCATCAATGTGAAAATTTTGATGGCTCCGGGGTGCCTGACGGTCTAATGAAAAATGAAATTACCATCGGGGCGAAGATTTTACGGGCGATTATCTTTCAGGAAGAATTATTCATGATGGGACTTTCCTCGCAGGAGGTCATAGAACAGATACGATCAGCGATGAACACAAAGCTTGATCCTGTTATTTCAACATACCTTGTTAATTATCTTATGGAAAATGAAAAGGGATTTTCCGTCAGCAAAAACAAGATCCCGATAGAAGAGCTCAAAGCAGGAATGGTACTGGAAGAAGATCTATACTCCGCATCCGGCATAAAGATACTTCCAAAAGGAGTTGTGTTAACGGAGAGGATGGTTAAGATTATACTGGAACGTAACATTGTAGACCCTATTGTTGGAGGAGTTTCTGTATATAAGCCATAAACCTTTCACCTTTCACTGCCTTCAGCCGGCCCTCCCATTTCGGATTTCGGATTTCGGATTTCGGATTTCGGATTTCGGAAAAATACAATCCGCCTTCCCATTTCGGATTTCGGATTGGGGATTTCGGATTCCGCAATCGAAACATTCCGCATTCCGCAATCTGCCCGGGTTTTCATTCCGCAATCCGCATTCCGCATTCCGCAATCGATATGTTCCGCAATCCGCATTCCGCAATCCGCAATCGATATGTTCCGCAATCCGCAATCGATGTGTTCCGCAATCCGCAATCCGCAATCCGCAATCGATGTGTTCCGCAATCCGCATTCCGCAATCGAAACATTCCGCAATCCGCATTCCGCAATCCGCATTCCCCCTTCAGCCTGCCTCTATAACTGTTTTTATCATTTCACCAAATTCTTCAAAACTAAAAGGTTTCTTCAGTGCCCCCAGGAAGCCGTAGTCTTTGTAGTGTTCAATCACCGGTTCATCTATATAGCCCGATGCAATGATGGCCCTGACGGATGGATATTCCTTCAGTAACCTCTCCATGGTCAGTTGCCCGCCCAGACCCTGGCGTACCATCAGGTCCAGAATCACCAGGTCAAAAGGATTGTTCAAGAGCATGGCCTCTTTGTAGCGGTCAATGGTTTCGTAGCCATCTCCGGCCTCAATAACCTCATACCCCAGTTGCTCCAGAAAGGCCCGTTCTACTGCACGGACATGTATCTCGTCTTCCATGATGAGGACCCGCTTCGGGGAAGAAGGCTCCGTTTGTTTTGCCTTCACCTTTTGCGCCTTCTCAGCCAGTGCCGGGAGGTAGAGGGTGACTGTTGTTCCTTCCCCTGGTCTGGATATAACAGTAATATGACCATCGTGTTTCTTGAGAACTGAATAACAGACTGACAGTCCCAATCCCATCCCCTTCTGATTACCCATACCTTTTGTGGTAAAATAGGGATCAAAGATACGGACAAGGTTTTCTTCAGCGATCCCTGTACCTTTATCGGCAAAGATGATCCTGAGGTACTTACCTTCCTTTAACGGGAGGCCATCTGAAGATTGTACCTTTGTATTTTGTGCCTGTATTGTGAGAGTACCCCCTTCGGGCATGGCCTCAATGGCATTCATGGTAAGGTTATAAAAAACCTGCCTGATCTGGTTTTCATCCACCTCAGCAGACCAGAGGTCTTTTTGAATGTCGAAGGTGGCCCGTCTTTTGACCATCTTCCGCACTACTTCCTGAAGAACCTCCGAAACATCACTCATCTGCTTAACGGGAAAACCTCCTTTCGAGAAGGTGATAAGGCGGCTGGTAAGGTCCTTCGTCTGCTCGGCAGATTGCAAAGCAGCCCGAAGAAGAGGGTATGATGTATGGTCCTCCGGCAACCTCGTCATGGCCAGTTGAACATTCCCCAGAATAACCGTCATAAGGTTGTTGAAATCATGGGCAATGCCGCCTGCAAGGATGCCGACGGACTCCAGCTTCTGGGCACGGAGAAGTTCTTCTTCCATTTGTTTGCGGAGGGTGATGTCTTCGCACACCACGAAGTTATCGCCGGTCGCTAACATGACAGCGATAAAATTGATTGTCTTCGTTGAACCGTCTTTACATGTTACCGCAAACACCATCGGTCTTTGTTGCCCTACCCGGCCCCTTTCCATATCTTTCATCCATGCTAATATGACTTCATGTCGATAGGCCGCATCAGGGTATGCCTTCCTGAACCATGTTCTCCCATCGGGAATGTCTTCCGGCTCGTAGCCGAATATCTCCCTGAATTTCTGGTTGGTATAGGTAATTGTTCCGTTTTGTGAGATCATGATCATTCCAAAGGGGGCATTTTCCAACAGGGTGAGGAATTTCTGTTTTTCATTCAGGAGGGTCTCCTCGGCCCGTTTGCGCTCAATGGCGTAGCGCACCGCGCGCACGAGCATATCCCCGCTGATCTGATCCTTGACCAGGAAGTCCTGGGCGCCTTCCCGTACCGCGACTACGGCCATTTCCTGATCTTCGTTACCAGTCAGCACAATGATCGCAATGTCCGGCGCCGCTTGGCGCAGCTCCTGAAAGGTCGCGAGTCCCTGGCTGTCGGGAAGCCCGAGATCGGCCAGGACAAGGTCTATTCCGCCGGTCGCAAGCCGGGCGAGGGCCTCGGAAAGCCGCGGCACGAATTCGCTATGAAATAGTATGGGGCCCGTTTCCGGCAGCGCCTCGCGCACCAAGTCGGCGTCCGCCGGGTTGTCTTCAACAATCAGGATGTGCAGTTTTTCGCTCATGACCTGGCTCCATCGGGCAATCTGACGATGGTCAACCAGAAATCCTCAATGGCTTTTACCACGCGGATGAATTGATGCAGATCAATGGGTTTCGTGATGTAGCAGTTGGCGTGAAGGTTGTAACTCCTGAGAATGTCCTCTTCTGCCTGCGAGGTCGTCAGGATCACCACCGGGATCCGCTTCAAGTCTTCGTCCGCTTTGATCTCGGCGAGCACTTCGCGGCCGTCTTTCTTGGGCAGGTTCAGGTCCAGCAAGATAAGGTCCGGACGCGGGGCCCCAGCATGTTTTCCGGTCCCACGCAGAAAAGCCATCGCCTCCTCACCGTCGCCGACCACATTCAGCGTGTTACGTATCTTGCTGCTCTCCAGGCCTTCCCGTGCAAGATCCGCGTCTCCGGGGTTGTCCTCAACCATGAGTATCTCAACAGGTTTTCCGAATGTTGCTGCACACATCGTCTGGTACCTCCTTTTTTTATTTTGGGACTGTAAAGAAGAACGTCGAGCCTTTCCCAGGCTCGGACTCGAACCATATCTTACCGCCGTGTCGTTCAACTATCCGTTTGCACACCGCCAGGCCGACCCCGGTGCCGGGATATTCCTGCCGGGTGTGCAGGCGCTGGAAGATCACGAAGACCCTGTCCGCATACCGCCGCTCAATCC